>NZ_JAHIBY010000008.1:0-245464 GCF_024151445.1 Acinetobacter sp. UC24323
ATCTAAATAAGCTTGAATGACTTTTAATTTTAACTCTTTTGAATGCTTCGGAATTGGCATAGGGCACACCTCATAAGTTTAAAAAGTCTAACTTATGGGGTGCAGTTCAGGGCGAGGGAGGGACGCCTTGTGCGTGCTGATTCTTGTGTGTCAGTCTGTCAACCTTCTCTCGTTCTACCACCATCATTTGACAGTGATCAGGTAGAACTCCTTTACACACAAGGAGTCCGCACATGCGTACTATTTCATCTCTCTCATTGGCAACCTTCGCCAAAATCTTTGACTCTATACCCAACAGGTCTTTAAAACGGTTTAACCGACTCTAGGTTTTAAGCCATAGGTCATTACGACTAAAAAATCATAGCAACAATAAAACCCGAGATAGGCGAGCACACCATTTTGTGCGGCTTTTGCATGTCTGTTTTTAGCGCTCAATTTAAGAGCGACGGCATTTCTATCTCTTTTATTTACAACAAAAAATTATTTTAAGCGATATACATGAAAAATTTAGAAGCTTCATTTAGAGCATTGCGAGTGCTTCACACGGCAAAAGATTTATTTAACCAATACGGGTTTCATAAGGTAGGGGTAGACCGAATTATTGCCGACTCCCAAATTCCCAAAGCTACCTTTTACAACTACTTCCACTCAAAAGAAAGACTCATTCAGATGAGCTTAACTTTTCAAACAGACGCTTTAAAAGAAGAAGTATTTTCTACGATCTATTCGTACCGTGAACTGATGGTGTTCGATAAACTCAAGAGAATTTTCTTTTTACATGCTGACTCAGACGGGCTTTATCGTTTGCCTTTTAAAGCAATTTTTGAAATAGAAAAGTATTATCCGTCGGCTTATAAAGTGGTGGTTGATTATCGAAACTGGCTTATTCAGGAAATTCACAAACTACTTTTAACCGTAAAACCTGCCGCTACAGTTGAAGATGCGCATATGTTTTTGTTTGTGGTCGATGGAGCAATGGTGCAGCTTTTAGGCTCAAATCAAACGGATGAAAGGGAATATCTGATTGATTATTTTTTAAGTCGGGTTTAAGGGGGGAAGGCCTAGATTTAGGCCTTTTTAAAATTTAAAAATTTGAGTACTCAAGCATATATTTTATGGGGCTTAATCGCCTAAGGTAATTCTTAGTCTGTTTAATGCCCCCATTAAAGAAATACTTGCCGTTAAATCTACAATTTCTTTTTCACTAAAATGCTGAGCCAAACTTTCTCTGATCGCTTCAATTTGTTTCGGGTCATTTAAAGAAGTAATTGCGGATGCAAACTCCAAAACGACTTTTTGTTTTTCAGAAAAGGCTTTTGAATGTTTATAACCCGGTATTTGGTCGATAACTTCTTGAGCTATGCCAAAGTCTCTTAATTCCTTGGAATGAAAAGCACAACAATACGCGCAACCATTGATTTGAGATACATACAACTCGGCTAAAGCAATCAGTTTTGGGTCTAAATCTGAAGATCTAATAGATGAATGAGCTGAATATAAATGCCCGATGGTTTTCTTTGAAATTTCTTTATATTCCACAGTAAATATCCGTGATGGGTTAGATAGAAGCATTATTTATAATTAGGTATAGGTTGTAAATTAGGCATTTTTTTGTTATGTAGGTATATTTATTATACTTAGTAATCATCTATGAAAGATAACATTTCAGGCTGTACAGTCGAAGAAGCCATGACGGTGTTAGGCGGACGTTGGCGTATGCTCATTATTTCTTTTTTATTAGAAAGAACGATGCGTTTTAATGAGTTACGCAGAGCAATTCCTAATATTTCACAAAGAATGCTAACTTTAGAGCTACGTTTTTTAGAAGAAGAAGGATTTATTTTAAGAGAAGTCTATGCAGAAGTGCCTGTTAAGGTTGAATATTCTTTAACTGAGGAAGGCCGGAAATTAGAAAAATTAGTAGATGTATTAAAAGAAATTGGTGGATGGCTTAAATCGAGATAGTTTTATTTGTTGTAAGAGGAGTTGTTTGATTATTTTAAAGGTGGGAGGGGGAAAGGCTAATAGAGGCTACCTTAAAAGATTATTTTCTATTCAGTGTGTTAGAGCTATTATTTAAAAATTCTCCAAAAAAATATTCATCTTTGGTTTGAAAAAAGAAGTTAAATTCTTTGCTCATCATAGAGTCATGTTGAGCTTGCTTACGAAAAATAGGAGATATTTGGTTTAAATAATAATAAATACAGTCAGCTATATTATTAAATACTTTTAATGGTTTTAAGCTGGAATATAATTCTGTCAGTGCATTAATAATAGGCCGAATATCTGGGTTAAATGTCCATAGCAAAATTTCATTTTTCTCACATCTAATTACTTCATATTCTTCTAGTTTATTAGGTTGAATTGAGTAAATTTGTGCCCCATTTTTACTATAAGTCGAATATAATAATTTTGTGATTTCTAACTGTGAATGTGAAATTTCTTGTTCACGTATTAATTTAGATGTCTTCAATAAATTTGGTAGTTCATGAATATTCTGTTTCGTAAAATTATTGAAAGAAAGCATAACATTTTGGATAAGGTTTAATTCGCCAGTTCCTGTAATAATACCGTTTTCCCATGGAAAGAACTTTTGAACACCGTCTTGATATAAATATGAGCCATTATCCTGATACGATATAGTACTACGTGTGTCTGCTGCAATCACAATACTATCCTCAAGTTGAATAGCAAGAATAAAGGTCATAATATTAAGATAATTTAGTTAATTTCATGAAATCTATTGTAGGAAGACAAATAAATTTTTACCAGATAAGGTTTTGTATATGGCCGGCGGTTCTCAGATTATTATCAATAAAAATGGTATTACATTAATTACTCCAGCAAAGTTTGAGGTAAAGGCTGGACAGCACCTATTTAAAGGTGGGGCTGAAGTCGGGGTAAATATTCAAGGATTACCCGCTTATGAGGCATATAACGAGAAATTCCAAATGTTATTACCTTCGGGTGAACCCATGAAAAAAGTAGATTATAAAATTTCTACCGATGGAAATGAGTACATCTCTCAAGCAGATGACAAGGGTAGATCTAAGCGTATTCATACTTCAAAGGAAGAAAATTTAAAATTAGATTTAAATTGGATAAGTTTCGAGGCTGATTCTGCTGACAATAATGGTGATGGTAAATGAGTGGAAGTCTTGATTGGGACAGTAATACCAATACTACGGAAAATAGCTGTAAAACCGTTCAATGTGATTGCTTAACTTTCTGGGAAATTTATCAGCAAGAGGCCATAAAAAGAGTTTCTAACCTTAAAAGTGCGAATCATTACAAACTTGAACCTGGGTATGAGGCCAGAGCAAGGCGTATTGCTTCTGTTTATGCCAGAATTTATTTAGAACAAGAAATCTCAGGTACTAAACTATTTAAGGGGCGTTACTATTGGATGGGGCTTGGGGCATTTGCTTCTAAAACAGTAGCTGCTATTTTTAAACATGGATTGACTGCATGGGGATACAAGTGGGCACCTGTGATTTCTGGTGCCCTAGGCGGTGTTTTAACAGCTCCTGTTATTAATTCTATGATTCGGGATCCTGTACACTCTTTTGCTAAGGGCAATTTATGGTTATTTATGGATATTGCCCCATGGCATTATGCATGGAGTGCTTCATCAACCTCCTTTAAAACTTGTATGAAAGCCCGAAAAGTATCTGGTTTTAAACATATTAAAAAACAAGTCGAGAATTTACCTTGGTCTAACTCCTTATCAGTTATTAAACAATTAGGATGGACTGACCAAATAGAAGAAGGTTTTGGGTATTTACCTGATATTGAGAACACTTTTAAGCGAGTAGGGAAAACTCGAAATGATAATTTTAAAACAGCCTCTAAAAATCTTTTTGATCATCTAATGGCGATTGCAGTTCAAGAACAATATAATATTTTACAAGAACTTGTTTGGAAGGAGTGGAAAGTCCAGAAACAGGCTTCTTTACAACGATTTACTGGTTTACCAGATAGTACTCTTGTTTTAACTAGCGATTATGGGGTCGATGCAGTTAAACCTAATAAACAAGGACAGTATAAAGGGCGTCATGCAGGGGTTCTATCCCAATTGCCTGAAACGGTTTATAGCGAACCATTAGAGGGTACACAAGTTGAAGTTTATGATAGTCGTATGAAATGGATTAAAGTTGCAGCAGCTAAGTATCATCGATTAATGCAAAGTGATAAAGGAAGAGACTTTTTAGAAAAAGAATTAGAAACTATTGCAGGATGGGGAAATAGCAAAGCAGAGTTTAAAGTAGGGAAAGATAGTAATGATGGCAAAATTTAAACAATATTTCCTAATCTTTATTTTTGGATTATTACTTTCCGCTTGTCAGCCAACATCAGAACATAATGAGAATTTGACTATGAATCAGCAAGCCTACACTTTGCATATGGGTGAACAAGGTATTCAAGATTTTTCAAAGTATAGTAATGGTAATGTCGATAATCATCCGGCTGGCGTTAGCTTTAGAGAGCTTCAATTTTCTCCTCCTAACTTAGGAAAATTAACTATAGATAATGGTCCTAACAGTTTATCGATTGACCATGTTTTCTCTGTATTAGGAACTCAATATGACAAAAATGAAGGGATCCAAGTTTTAGATATTGATGCTGGCCTCACAAAAGAAGAATTTGCTACCCCAGAGCAGGTTTATCAAAGCTATGTAGCTTTAATGAAACGTATTAATCAGGCTGGCTGGAAAAACTATTTCTTTACAGATGCTCCGCGTATTGCTAAAGGAGATAATATTAAGCATCTATCGAAAAGTCGTGATGTCATTGATCCTAGTTATATTTTTAGCTTTGAGGAGTGGAAAAATATAATAAACAACAGCCCAACAAAATCATTGGGTTATAGATTGTACGCTAATGGGATTATTTTAGATATCAGTTTAAAAAGAACAGCTAAGAATGAGCGTAATGAAGAGCAATATATGCTTAGATTTAGCTTTCAGAGTGTTCGATACAATGAAAGAGACTCAATTCCTGACTCTGATAAAATGACACCTAGTGAATTCGAGCAAGCGTTTAAAAAGAGATTAATTGAAAATAAAAAATATCGGGAAAAGGAGGAGAGAAAAGCTAAGGCTGAGGGCTATCATATCGATGAAGAATATACAGATCCTGATGTTTGGTCATATGTTAAATAGAAGTTTTTAAAATAAAAAAAAGGCTTAATTTACTTAAATTTAAGCCTTTTAAATAATTCTATTTTTAGCTTTCACTCAAAACCAATTGTTTAATCTTCACAGCCTTCTCGAAGTGATCTAGCTTATGCTCCATAATCCATCAATGCGCTGCTTCCATAAGTAGTTCAGGGTTATCATTTTTATTTTTAAAAAAAGCATAAAAAGACAGACCGACATTATCTCCCTTCTTCTCAATTTTATCGTCGCATCCCTTAATAAAAATTTCTCTTAATTCATGTCTCATATTGAGTATCACTTTCAGTCTATAAAACTAAGAATTCATATTCCGCTCGCCCCATTGGCACATCATATCTAGCAAAGGAATTAAAGACTGTCCTCTTTCAGAAAGACGATACTCAACCTTTGGTGGAATTTGAGGATATTCCTTACGAATAATCAGTTCGTCTCTTTCTAACTCTTTGAGTGTATTGCTCAGCGTTCTAAATGAAATATTGCCAATACAGCGCTGCAACTCATTAAAACGCATAACGGTTTTTCCATACAGCCAATACATGATGATCATCTTATATTTGCCATTAATTAAAGAAAGGGTATAGCCAAAACCTGTTTCTTCTAATGGCGTATTTGATGGAAGGCAGTCAGTCATTTTTAAAATCTACACTATCTTTTAGTATAGTATATAACAAAAATTACCGTACTTATATTTAGGAAAGCACACTTCTATAATCGATTTATCTACTTTTCGATAAGAGTGTTTTTATAATGAAAAAGACATTAGTGATCGTTGCACATCCTCACATAGACCAGTCTGTAATTAATAAAAGATGGGTAGAGGAGTTAGAAAAATATCCCGACCAATTTACAGTTCACCAGATTTATCAAGCCTACCCAGATGGCGTAATTGATGTTGCCAAAGAACAAGCGCTTGTAGAAGAACACGAAAATTTAGTATTTCAATTTCCAGTGTATTGGTTTAACTGTCCGCCGCTTTTGAAACAATGGCTTGATGAAGTTTTGGCATATGGCTGGGCTTATGGTTCAACAGGCGACAAACTTAAAAATAAAAAATTTATGTTGGCTGTGTCTGCAGGTGCTCAAGAAAAAGTTTATTCAGAGCAAGGCGAATATAAGCTTTCATTAGAGCAGATTTTTAGTTCTTTTGAACTCACCGCTTTATATGTTGGGGCGGTCTATCAACCGCTTTACGCATTTTATGGTTTAGACACAAACCCTTCACCAGATGATGCTATTCCAACTCACCAAGAAATAGATAACAGTGCCGTTCAGTACGTTCAGAAGTTATTAGCGCTGTCTGATTAAGTTTTAAGAGGAGGAGGCCTGAACGTGAGGGTTTGGGTCTTTCCTTACAAATAAATAGTTTCAGTGTAAGATATCTTTATGATTTAAATAATTATTATTTTTTCAATTAAGCGACAATGGAAATTTAGAGGAGTAAAATTACAGCTTTACTTATAGATTACTAAAAATTCAGTTATGTTCAGTTCAGATTTAACAGATTATGTCATTCGACAATTAGGTCGGACTAAAAATAAACGTTATGAAGCATATGTAGTTAGTCGAATTATTCATTTACTTAACGACTTTACTTTAAAATTTGTCACTCAACAGTTTGTTAGATTATCAAATAAGAAAATTGCTTTAACTGATTTATATTTTCCTCAACTTGGTATTCATATTGAAGTTGATGAAGGGCATCACTTTTTAAGAAATAGTAAAATGGAGTATTCACTCAACCAAATAGATGAGCCTCTTTATAGTATCTCTCAAACAGAAAGTGACGCTATGAGAGAAGAAGATATTATTAGTATTACTGGACATAAAATTTTTCGGGTAAATGTTTATAAAAATCAGGAAGGTCAACCTCAAAATTTAGAGAGTATCCATCAACAAATTGATAAAATTATAGAAGAAATAAAGACTGCAAAGAATAAGCTAATAGAGGCTTCTACTTTTAAAGAATGGAATATAGAAACAGAATATAACCCTCAAACTTATATTAATTTAGGACGCATCAGCCTAGCTGACAATGTAGTATTAAAAACAACAAAAGATGTCTGTAATTGCTTTGGTTATAACTATAAAAATTATCAGAGAGGAGGGGCTATTCATCCGTATGAAAAAGATACCTTAATCTGGTTTCCTAGACTTTATGAAAATAAGGATTGGATTAATACTATATCGCCTGATGGCTTAACGATTACTGAAAAGTCGACGGATGAAGCTATTACCCTTAAAAAATTAGAAGAGTGGAAAAATGGTCCACAGAAAAGAATTGTCTTTGCAAGAGTTAAAGATAATTTGAGTAGTCGGGCTATGTACCGTTTTATGGGCTTATATGAATTTCAAAAAGCGGATTTAAAAGATGGAGCGGTATGGAAACGGGTGGAATGTGAAGTCCAAACGTATTCTCCCAAGGAAACCAAATGCTAAAGCCTAGAATCTTTATAACTATCGGATTACTTCTTGCTGGATTAAGTTTATTTGCAGTCCTTGAAGCATACGAGAAAAAGACTAACGTTGAAAAAGAACAGGCAAGTCGAGTTGCTATTTCCTTTTTTAATTCACTTTCTAATGGAGACTCAGCTACAGCATACAAATATATTTGGTCAGGCGAGAACTTAAATATTCGAAATGCTGAAATACCCCAAATTTATAAAGACTCAAAAGTTTTAGAAGTGCTAAAAGTTCGTTACGACTCGGCAAAAAATAGACCTGATTACTATCAACAATTTTATAAAATGATTTCACTTACCATAAAGATAAAAACAGTACATGCAGATCTTGCTGGTAACCCTGCGGGAACCTATATTGTGTTTGTAACTGTTGTAAAAAAAGATCCAAAATCTAATTGGCTCGTTACTGAGCTGGGCAGTGGGGGCTAATAAATAATTATTTTTAAATCGTTTGCAAAAACCAATTTTGTCTATAAGTTGAAAACACAATAATACGTCTTTGGAAAAACTATGAATATCGCACCTTTTCCATTTCAAATTACAAATTGGGAAGAAATAGAAGTCACTGAATATAGTGGTGAAACAGGTAAAGCTTATTGGAAAACTCAATTTTTTGGTGAAGAAGGAAATAAAATAAGAGTAAGGCTTGTAGAGTACTCTTCAAACTACTTAGCTGATCATTGGTGTGAAAAAGGACACATATTATTTTGTCTAGAAGGTGAGCTAGAAAGTAGATTGAAGGATGGCCGAACATTTACTTTAACTTCAGGCATGAGTTATCAAGTAGGGGATAACTCGGAGCCACACCAGTCTTTTAGCCTGAATGGTGCGAAGTTACTTATTGTTGATTAAATTGATTTTATTTAAGTTAAATAAAAAAGACCTAAATCAAAACGATTAGGTCTTTTTTGAATTCTGGCGGTGAGAGAGGGATTCGAACCCTCGATACGCGTAAACGTATACACACTTTCCAGGCGTGCTCCTTCAGCCACTCGGACACCTCACCAAGGCGTGCGATAGTAACTAAAAAAACGAGTCCTGCCAAGATTTAAGACGAGCTTTACAGAAAAAAAATAATAGAGGTGATAAGATTGCGCTAAAAATCATATTGGTTTAATTACACAATGCAAAATACGGCCAAAAAAGCGACCTTGCCTGCCACGGCTTTGGCAGCTCTTGGAGTGGTCTTTGGAGACATCGGAACAAGTCCGCTCTATGCCTTGAAAGAGTCCTTCCATGCAGCGCATGGGTTGGGAATTCAGCCTGAAAACGTATTAGGAATTTTATCCATTATTTTTTGGTGCTTAATGCTGATTATTAGCATCAAGTATGTCGCAATCGTGATGCGTGCAGACAACAATGGCGAAGGCGGCATCATGGCCTTACTCGCGTTGAATTTGCGTAAAGCGAAAATTGCCGACAACAAAAAAATCTACATGATTGCGATAGGCTTTATTGGAGCATCACTGTTCTTTGGTGACGGTATTATTACCCCAGCCATTTCGGTATTGTCTGCGGTCGAAGGGTTGTCTATTGCAACCGATGTATTTGACCCGTTCATTATGCCTATTGCAATTGCCATTATCGTCACGCTGTTTTTGGTGCAAAAGCACGGTACGGCGTTTGTAGGTAAGTTTTTTGGTCCAATTACGCTTGTGTGGTTCTTATCTTTAGGAATCTTGGGTATTCACAGTGTCATCCAAACCCCTGTGGTACTAGGCATGTTTAGTCCGCATTGGGCGATCCAGTTTATCTATCACCATCCGATCATGACATTTTTTGTGATGGGTGCTGTGGTGTTAACAGTGACTGGTGGCGAAGCGCTATATGCCGATATGGGACATTTCGGACCAGTTCCGATTCGTCTGGCGTGGTTCTTTGTGGTATTGCCATGCTTGGTTTTAAACTACGCAGGACAGGGCGCGTTATTACTCAGAGACCCAGCGGCAATTGAAAACCCGTTCTATTTACTGGTGCCGCAGTGGGCCTTGTACCCAATGATTATCATGGCAACCATGGCAACAGTCATTGCCTCTCAAGCTGTAATTTCTGGGGTGTTTTCTCTTGCGCGCCAAGCAATTCAATTGGGTTATTTACCGCGTTTAAGTATTAAACATACGTCTGAGTCCGAAGAAGGTCAGATTTATGTACCTTTCTTAAACTGGTTACTCTTAATCGCAATTATTATCTTAATTTTAATCTTCAAAACCAGCTCGAACTTGGCAAGTGCATACGGTTTGGCCGTAACCTTGACCATGCTCTGTGACACGATTTTGGTTGCCGTGTTTATCTACTCGGCGTGGAAGTGGAGCCTGCCAAAAGTGCTTCTCCTGATTATTCCGTTCTTTATTTTAGAGTCGGTATTGGTCGGTGCAACTTCACTTAAAATCTTGTCGGGCGGTTGGGTACCATTACTGATTGGTGCAATTGCAGTGACCATTTTAATGACATGGAAACGTGGCCGTGAGCTTACTTTTGCTAAGCTTGAACACGATACTTTGTCACTCGATTTGTTTGTAAAAAGTATTGGTAATAGTGTGCACTGGGTGCCGGGCGATGCTGTATTTATGACAGGTACACCGAACGTTGTGCCACATGCCATGCTGCATAATATTAAGCACAATAAAGTACTGCATCAGCGTAATATCTTGGTCACTGTAGTGATTGAAGATGTACCGTTTGTTGCACCTGAAGAGCGTATTACGACAGAAACCTTAGCCGAACATTTCTTCCGTATTAAAATTTTCTACGGCTTTAAAGATGAAATGAATGTACCGAAAGCATTGATGCAAGCCTATGAACAATTAGGCCTTGAATATGACTTGATGCATATCAGCTTCTTTATTTCGCGTGATCGTATTGTTCACTCTGTGGGAGACGGCATGTCGCCATGGAGAGAAAAGCTGTTTATTTCAATGCAGCGTAATACCAGTCCGGTCAGTGATTTCTATCAAATTCCAACTAACCGTGTTGTTGAATTAGGTAGCCAAATCGAAATATAAAATTTGATGTAATAAAAAAACCAAGACATAAGTCTTGGTTTTTTTATGGCTCGGATTATTGAGCTTGTGGCATAGGTGCATCTGCTGGTAACGCCCCATCTTTTGCCATTGGGTCTGCTGACTGGTTCGGGTTAGCAGCTGGCGGTGGAGTGTTCGGATCTTGTGGCGCTGGAGCCGCTTGATTCGGTGCAGGTGGCACTGCATCAGTTGGTGCAGCTGGAGGAGCCATTTCACCGCCTGCTGGAGGTGCTGGTGGAACATCTGCCGGAATAGGAGCACCGGTAGGCGCTGCGCTTGTTGGTGCAGCAGAAACTTGCTGTACTTGTCCGCTATTGACCAAATCGCTAATAGAACCTGGTTGGCCGTTAACGGTTGTAGTCACTTTTACTTTAGATAAGCTTTCTAAAGTATCACCTGGCTGGACTGCTGGTTCAGCCAAAGCAGCCATACTACACAATCCTGTGATTACGCCAATACCAATAATCTTTGAATGGATCATTAAATGGACTCCGATTATATTTTTATCCAAATTTGTGGAGCTAACCATGTCATAAGCCATAAGTGCATTTCAACGAAAGATACGCAATTGGCGCAATTCAATAGCCAAAGGCTCTCATAATGCCAACAGACTGTTACGTAAAACCGATTAGAGTTACAAAAAAGATGACCACGTTTTAACCATTTGAAAGATAAGCGATATACTTAAAAAAGCAGGATTGTTAAGCTGCGTGTGGACAGTGGTATTGATAGAAACATGGCAAGTAAAAAACGTAGTAAAGGTACAAATTCATTTTCTCTAAGTGAGCATTTTGGCAAGATTATTCTTGCTTGTATTGCAGCCGGAAGCTTTGCAATTGCTTTCGGCAGTGAAAAGATTTCGCAGTGGTTTTCGCCTTTAAGTACTAACTCGACTTGTCTTAACCAGTTTTATCGTGAAGTTCCGCCTGCGTTAAATAAAGAAAGCTTAAAAAAAGACAGCTATCCGCTGTGCTTTAACGGTTTTAATGTCCTCTATTCTGGCATTTCTAAAACACCATTATGGTCAGCCGAGCATTTAGATGCAGAACGTTTAAGTGTCAAAATTAAACGTGAAGATAACTTCCATGAAGAAACGCGTGTTCCTCAAAAGCACCGGGCGTTGTTAAGTGACTACCGTGGTTCAGGGTATGACCGTGGGCACATGGCACCAAATGGCGATATGCCAAATAAAGAATCACAGTCTGATAGTTTCTCGCTCAGCAACATGGTGCCGCAAGCGCCTAAAAATAACCAAGAAGTCTGGCGTAAACTTGAAGAAGCAACCCGTGCCATTGTCACCAAGCAAAAACAAGATGTATATGTCGTGACAGGACCTGTTTTTGAGGGTAAACGTCTCAAAACGATTGGGCAGGGTGTGATTGTACCTACCGCAGTTTATAAAGCGGTGTATATGCCAAAAACTGGCGCTATTGGGGCTTACTACGCACCTAACAATAACTCGCAGCAAGTGAAGGTAGTGAGTGTTTGTTATATAGAAGAAAAGCTTGGTATTAACTTATTTCCACAGCTTACAGAACAGCAAAAACGTAACGTTTACCGCTTACCGTTAACCGCTAGCCAAGTTAAACCCAACCAAAAGCTCGACTATTTGCATTGGGATGGTGAAAGCCAGTGCGAACAAGACCTAAGCGCAGAACAAATTCAAGCGTTACAAGATCAGTTTAAAAAGCAAAAAACTGGTTCTTCTGAACCGATGGAAGCAAAAGTTCCAAGTATTGATGAAGAAACTAGAAATGCCATTGTGAAACAATTGGTTGAAGCCTTGGTGAACTATTTCTTGCAGATAATGAAATAAGACGCTTAGCACTGTTGTGAAGCCTGAAACGATTCAATAAGATGAATAGACAGATCTGTCTGTTCATCTATTTATTCGAATAAGGATAATAACAATGTTTGCCTCGATGTTTCTTTTTTCTTTTGCAATGTCGATTACACCCGGTCCCGTCAATACAGTTATTTTATCGACCAGTTTAAATCATGGTTTAAAAAGATCACTTCCCTACATTTCAGGTGCCACCATTGGCTTTACCTTACTTTTGATTTTTATGGCCTTTGGCCTTCAAAGTGTATTAACTCAGTTTCCAGTTGTCTTAAAAATTCTTGCAGTTTGTGGAACGCTCTTTGTTTGCTATATCGGCATAAAAATTATTCTTTCTGCTGCCAATATTTCAATTTCAAGTGCACCTGTAGGGCACATGCTTATTCCCAATTTTAAAGATGGTTTCTTATTACAGTGGCTTAACCCAAAAGCGTGGTTGGCTTGTGTGTCGGGTATTACCATGTTTACTAGCATTGAAAACCCGCAGTCGTTGCCGATCTTTATTATTATTTATTTCTTCACATGCTATGCATGCTTGTTCTTTTGGGGATTATGTGGTGATAAATTTTCAGTGGTACTGAATCAGGGCAACCGTTTGAAATATTTTAATATCCTGATGGGCGCTTTCTTAATTTTGTCGGCTCTTTTAATTTTGATTGATTTTTTTTAAATTGGTCGTATTACACTGTGAAGATATAACAACGAGACAACAGCTATGTTTAAGCCATTTGAAAAGGGTACTGAGTCTTCTTCAATTGAAGATTTAACATTAGAAAATGATGTCGATTGCGTGAGCATTTATGGCAATTTGCAAATCACTAAAGACAAAGTCGGGTTAGAGCAGGCAAAGGCATTGCAGAGTTTTTTAAATGATGTAGTTGCAGCTTTGGAAAAAGAAGAATTGCCTGAGAAAATTGAACGTCCAGCTGAACAAGAAGTTAATAATCCGTTTTTGTAATAAATATATTTTACTCAATTTGCTATCGCGACGGCGGCACGGATGCCGCCTGTTTCACTGCGTTACATGGAAGTAACGTCAGTGAAACGAATGAGTTTTGTCACTTTTGCTCACTCAAAAGTGAGGCATTACCTATACAATTACAACTTGAGTGACCGTGGTGTTTGCGGTTGTGCAGTTAATCCTTATCCCCAGCAACTACCTTATAAATAATTGCCCCAATCACAGCCCCTAAAATCGGTGCTACCCAGAACAACCACAACTGACTTAAAGCAGCCGTTTCAGCAAAGAACGCAACACCTGTACTACGTGCTGGGTTTACCGAAGTGTTCGTAACCGGAATACTGATTAAGTGAATGAGTGTTAAGCCTAAACCAATCGCGATAGGAGCGAAGCCAGCAGGCGCACGGCGGTCAGTTGCCCCTAAAATAATGATTAAGAAGAAAGCGGTAAGAACCACTTCAATAATGAAAGCGGAACCTAAACCAAATTTATTTGGTGATAAGTCACCAAAACCATTGGTCGCAAACCCGCCAACACCACTAAAGCCTGCTTGGCCTTGAGCAATAATATAAAGAACAAATGCAGCAGCGGTCGCACCAACCACTTGCGCAACAATATACGGAATTAAATCTTTAACATCGAAGCGGCCACCGACCCAAAGGCCAACACTTACCGCGGGATTGAAATGTCCACCTGAGATATGCCCTAGAGCATAAGCACCTGTGAGTACGGTTAAACCAAAGGCAAGGGCTACACCTGCAAAGCCAATACCAAGTTCAGGGAAAGCTGCGGCTAAAACTGCGCTACCACAACCACCAAAGACTAGCCAAAACGTACCTAAGAATTCAGCAAAATATTTATTCATTGTGATTACTCATCTATTGATCTATTTTTTAATTAATGTGAAATACGTCACAAAAAATTAAGCATGTGACTATATGAAATTTTTGTTTTCAGTGTTGTTTTAATCAAGAAAAGATTTGTAAGTTTTGGTTGGTTATTCTTTGTTTAAAAATTGATCTCTCCACTGCTGTGGTGTTTGCTTGGTCCAATGTTTAAATGCTCTTTGAAAGGCACTTTGTTCTGAATAACAAAGTAAAAGCGCAATCTCTTGTAGGCTTAAATGTGGGTTTTTTAAATATTCAGTTGCCAGCATAAAGCGTACTTGTTGAACGCGCTCTTGAAAGGTGGTGTTTTGTTGTTGTAAATGTCTTTGGAGCTGTCGAACCGATAGGCCTAATTGAGCTGCAATATATTCAATTTGATACTGATTCTTTTGCAGACCAGTCAAAATTGAATGCTGTAAACGCTGATCGAGTTGGGTTGAATTGGGTAACTGTTCTAAAAGTGCTTGAGCCTGCTGAACCAATAGTTGCTGTAATGTGTGGTCTGCGCTGCTAAGCGGTTTATGAATTTCCGTAATGGGTATAAGTAACTCTGTACGGGGCTGGCTAAAACGAACGGGACATTGAAAGTACTGCTCGTAAACTCTGATATTTTTAGGGGCTGCATTTAAGAAACGTACTTCATGTAACTGCACATCTTCATGAGACATAAAAAGACGTAAGAATTGAATCACCAAGGCAATTGCGATTTCATCGGTAAGCTGGGTAGGGTGTAGCTCAGTCGCTTCCCAGCGAATAGAACCATATCTCCCTTGTAGCTCAACCACTAATGGGCTCCCGTCATAAATCAGACGGTGAAAGTCATGGTAACGAATTAAGGCTTCACCTAAGTTATCGCAAGAAAGAGCAAGGTAGGCAATAATGCCTAAATGTTTGGGTTGTACATATTTGGCAATTTCTAGCCCTAAACCCGGCTTAGGATCCAGTTTATAAATAACTTCTAATAGGTCGCGCCAAACCACATAGTCAAAGCGTTCCAGATTTTGGATTTGTTCTAATTGTTCAGGAATAGCTAACTCATTGGCTTCGCAATAAGCTTTTAATAAGTGCCCCAGTCCTCCATATACCGAGCCTGTATAATTTTTTAGTTGTGGCATCCTTAACCACCTCTTTCTTGTCGTGATTTGTCAATGAAACCATAAATTCTGGTCAATACCTAGCATAACGAATTTTATATGCTGAATAAAAAGAAAAAGGAGTTAGGTGATGTTAAAAGGGTTTATTGCCGGAATTGCAGTTGCGAATGCATTTGAATGGGTGGCACATAAATATATTTTGCATGGTGTGCACCGTGCCGGACAACCGCGCTATAGCCCAGTGCCGAAAAGTATGGAGTCGCATTGGGCACACCATCGTGAAGTCCGTAAACAACAATTTCATGATGATTGCTATGTGGAAGGCGTGGGAAACTGGCGAACTAAAAATGAGTTAATTTCGCTTGCTGTGGTGGCAACCGTTTCAAGTGCAATTTTTTACCCTTTTTCAAAAGGCATGGCACTCGCAGCTTGGTACAGTGCAGGAAACTATTATTATATTCATCGCCGTGCACATTTAGAGCCTGACTGGGCAAAGCGTAAAATTCCGTGGCATTACGACCACCATATGAACTCTAACCAAGATGCCAATTGGTGTGTGACCAAACCTTGGTTTGACTATGTAATGGGAACACGTGTAGTGTCTTCGGCAGATTTAAAAGAACAAAACCCTTTGGGGATACGGTTACCTACTGTGCTTGCTAGGCCACTCTCTCAAGTTGTAGAAAAAATCTTTCCAGCAAAATGGGTCGAGAAAAAAGAACAGCCTAAACTCGTTAGTGATGTAAATGCGATAGAAGGTGCTGCATAAAAAATTAAAGGGGCATATTGCCCCTTTAAATATAAATAAGCTTACAAGCGCATTTCGATGCCTTGTTCAGCCAAATATTGTTTAGCTTCTGGAATTGTATATTGGCCAAAGTGGAAAATACTTGCTGCCAATACTGCATCGGCACCACCTTGTAAAATACCGTCTGCAAGGTGTTGTAAGTTACCTACACCGCCTGAGGCAATCGTTGGAATGGTCACGCGGTCATTAATGGCACGCATTAAAGCAATATCGTAACCCGCTTTAGTACCGTCGGCGTCCATACTAGTAATCAGCAACTCACCCGCACCGTAGTCAGCCATTTTTACAGCCCATTCAATGGCATCAATACCAGTTGGTTTACGGCCACCATGAGTAAAGATTTCCCATTTGTTGTCACCAGTTTTTTTGGCATCGATCGCAACCACAATACATTGTGCGCCAAAATGCTGAGAAGCTTCTTGAACAAATTCAGGGTTAAATACGGCAGCCGAGTTAATACTCACTTTATCTGCACCTGCATTTAATAACGCACGAATATCTTCAACTTTACGTACACCACCACCGACAGTTAATGGCACAAATACAGTCTCGGCCATACGTTCAACAGTACGGTAAGTGGTATCGCGTCCATGATGTGTAGCGGTAATGTCTAAGAAAGTAATTTCGTCTGCACCTTGTTCGTTATAGCGACGTGCCACTTCAACAGGGTCGCCCGCATCACGAATATCGAGGAATTGAACGCCTTTAACTACGCGTCCGTTATCAACGTCTAGGCAAGGAATAATACGTTTAGCAAGCATAGCTTTTTCCAAAAATAATCGCCGTTGGTGAAAGTTCCTACACAGGCGCTACACCTTCATGGAGGGAAGAGGTATTCTATCAAACTTCACAGATGTTTTTTGCAGGTTTTCCATGTCGGTTTATACTCCGTTGAGTTTAGATGAAGTTCGCACCTTTGCTGCACCTTATGGATTAGAGGTGTTGGAGCTGAACCCAATTCAGGGAGGTATTCAAAACACCAATTATTTTCTGGTTGATGTAAACCGCAAACAATATGTACTCACCGTATTTGAAGAGTTAGATGCACAAGGTGCAGGCGAACTTATTCCTGTGCTTGAGCAATTAGGTACTCATGATGTACCCGTTGCCGTGCCATTAAAGCACAGCGGCCAAGCGGTTCATTTTATTGCGGGTAAACCTGCACAAATTGCACCACGTCTTATGGGCCACCATCCCATGCAAACTACAGTAGCCCAAGTTGCTGCAATTGCAGATGCACAGGCGAAGTTACATGTAGCTTTACAAGATTTTCCGCTTGAACGTGAATATCGCCGTGATCATCAATATTGGACAGGTGTTGCAGAGCAGCTTAAACCAAATATGACTCAAGATGACCAAACGTTACTTGAGCAGGTTTATCAAGCCTTTAATGCGAAAACAGCGCAGTATTCAAATCGACCGACAGGTTTTATTCACTCAGATTTGTTCCGTGACAATACTTTGTTTGAAGGCGAGCAACTACAAGGTATTCTAGATTTTTACGAGTTAAATCAAGATGAGTTGCTGTTTGATATTGCGATTACCATTAATGATTTTTGTACTGAATATCCAGCAGCGCATTTAAACTCAGACAAAGTCGACGCTTACTTAGCGGCATACCAAAAAATTCGTGCGCTGACTTCAGATGAACTTGAATGTTTAGATGTATTCTTGGCAATGGCGGCTTGCCGTTTTTGGTCAATGCGTTTACAAGTTGCTCAAAAAAATAAAGAAGAAGGACGTACCGGCGATGACATCTTGCAAAAAGACCCGCAAGAAATGCGAGCAATGATGCAAGACCGTTTAAGCCATGTAAAAGCATAAAAGGGAATAAAGATGCGAGATCAGGGGCGTTTAGTCGAATGGTTCGACGAAAAGGGTTATGGCTTTATTCAGCCGGATGATGCTGAAAAAGAGCGAGTCTTTTTGCATATCAAAGATTTTGCACGCCCTGGACCTCGGCCAATTATTGGCTGTGCACTGGAATATCTGGTAATCCTTGATGAAAGAGGCCGTTTTCGTGCTCAGCAGGTCACTTATTTAAAGGCATCTCAAACCCGTAAGGCTTTAAAACCTGCAAAAACACAATCTTCTTTTCAGGCCAGCCCATGGTCAGCAATGCAAATGGGGATTGTGTTTTATTTCGTCTTAATGGGAATTATGAGTTTTATTCATATTTTGCCGGCTTATACCTTATTGTTTGTCTTAATGATGAATGTGTTGAGTTACTGGCTATATTCACAAGATAAAGAAGCAGCACAATTGGGCAATCGCCGTGTTCCTGAGCAGACTTTGCACATTGTCAGTTTCTTAGGGGGCTGGCCAGCTGCGTGGTGGGCACAACAAAAACTGAGACATAAAACACAAAAACAACCATTTCGTAAGATTTATTTTTGTACCATATTCTTTCATTTACTTTTGATTTTGTGGCTAATTTCTCCTTTAAACGTTTTGCGGGGATCATAAAAGTAAATTGTTTTATTAAACTTGAGAGGTATAAAAATGAATAGTTCTATCGACCAAGATCCAAATCGCACTTTAACACTTATTTTATATGTACTTTATATTGTTGCCATTTTTACGGGCGGCTTACTTGCGATTATTGCTTTAATTATCAACTATGTAAAACGCTCTGATGTACAGGGTTCAATTTTTGCGAGCCACTTTACCTGGCAAATCAGAACATTCTGGTGGTACTTGGCTTGGAATATTATTGCCTTTTTGCCATTTATTTTCTTGTTCTTCACGGGTGAAAATACCGATCTATTTGCGGGTGTTGCTATCTCATCGACTGTGTTCTGTGTGGGTGTTATCGCAGCAGCATGGATCTGGATTGTATATCGTGCCATTCGCGGTTTGATTGCGTTAAATGATAACCGACCGATGTATCAATAAATCATGATTATTGAACATGTGCATTTGAGTATAAAGTCTGGGCAAAGTGAAGCATTCCTTAAGGCATTCGAGCAGGCTAAACATATTGTTTATCCAATGGAAGGCTTTAATGCTGTCCAACTGATTAAGCATGCAACCGATCCCCATCATTATATTTTAATGATTTTCTGGGATGAAATTGAAAATCATACAGAAGGGTTTAGAAAGTCGGAGGCTTATCAAGAATGGAAAAAATTGCTTCATCCATTTTATGATCCAATGCCGACAGTTGAGTACTACGAACCCTCTATTTTATTAAAGAAAAATGATATATAAAAAAGAGAGCGTTAAGCTCTCTTTTTTATTCTCGGACTCTTTTGTTTTTCTTAATCGGCAGCTTAATTTTTAACTCACTGACTAAAACACCTAACACCACTAAAGCACCCCCGAAAAGGGCAATAACTGGTAAACGCTCACCTGCAATTCGACCAATAATGCCTGCCCAAACAGGTTCTCCTGCATAGATAATTGCAGCACGCGAAGGGTCAACCACACGTTGAGCCCAGTTCATTACAAATTGAATGAGTGCACTTGCTAAGCCTAATGCGACAGCAATGAGTACTAGGGGCCATGAAAATGCTGGAATTGTATGTTCACCTACTATAGGCATAATGGTAAAAGAAAGTAGAGAGGCGACACCAAGTTGAATAATGGTGACGCGACGCAAATTTACCTTTCCAGCAAAATAGCTAATAAAAATAATTTCTAAGGCAATCGCAAAGGCGCCGAGCACTGTTAAAAGCTGTCCAAAACTCAAGGAAATTTGCTTAAAACCATTACCCGTCAATAAAACAAGGCCAGTAAAAGCAAGAGCTGCTCCCACCCAAGTCATGATATGTGGAATTTTTCTAAATATGAGCCACATTAAAATAGGAACAAGTGGAACATAAAGCGCCGTTAAAAAAGCTGATTCACTACTTGGAATAGTTTGCAGGCCGATTGTCTGCGTGCCATAGCCAGCCGCAATCACAAGACCAATTACACTGCCAGCGCCCAAGTCTTTTAATGTAACGCCTTTCATGCTCTTTAATGAAATAAGTAATAGCGTTAAGGCAGCTACGGCAAAACGGCAGCCGACAAAAAACATAGGTGATGAAAAATTCAGTGCGTACTGCACAGTAAGAAATGTTCCACCCCAAATGACCGTAATCAAAATGAGAGCTAATTGAGGAACTTTGCTTGAACTCAGATAAGTTGGTGACATACTCAAACTAAAAGAAATTGTGCAATATACTGCACATATTGCGCTATTCTTCTGTTTTGTGCAATATATTGCTCAAATTTTCTTTATTAATCTATTTTATGAGCCAGTCGAGTAGCGTTTTACAACATGTAGGCACAAATATCCGTTCATTAAGAGATGAGCGCAGTTTAAGCCAACAGGACTTGGCTGATCGGGCAGGTGTAAGTAGACGTACCATTGCTGCTTTGGAAACAGGCCAAGTCAACATTAGCTTAGCTAAACTCGATGCGATTGCGGCAGTATTGGGAGTAGATTTTAGAACAATTGTGAGTGCGCCTGAGCTAAAAGAACATGCCCTAGTAAATGCACTTGCTTGGCAAGGTGAAAAGGAGGAAAGCAAGGCAACTTTTCTTGCTTCAGTTCCTTCCCGTTCTCAAGTTGAACTTTGGACATGGTCTTTGGCTGTTGGGGAGTCTTATGTTGCTGAAGCCGATGCCGAAGGATGGCAAGAATTGATTTATGTGTTAGAAGGCGAATTGACTATACAATTTACAGACAGCTCAAAAACCATAGCAGCTGGTTCATCTTTTATTTTTGCCAGTTCAGTGACTTATACTTATATCAATAGTGGTAGCCAAGTACTGAAATTTATTCGTAATGTGGTGTATTGATTCGAAATATATTTTCATATCAGCAATAAAAAAGAGCCTAAAGCGGCTCTTTTTTACATCTTAAGAATTAAAGACGGTTTTCATCCAACAAAAGCTGCGCTTCACGAAGATTTAAAGTACCTTCATAAATTGCGCGGCCTGTAATCGCGCCTAAAATGCCCGGTTGGCCTTTTAAGTTACGAACGTCATCAAGGTTGGTAACACCACCAGAAGCAATTACTGGTAAACCTGAGTATTGAGCCAAGTTTACAGTTTGCTCAACGTTTACACCTTGCATCATGCCGTCACGTGCAATGTCTGTATAAACAATGCTAGACACACCTGCATCTGCAAAGCGTTTTGCTAAATCAGTTGCTTTCACGTCGGTAACGTTTGCCCAACCGTCAGTTGCAACCATACCATTCATGGCATCAATACCGACAATGATGTGGCCTGCAAAACGTTTACAAGCTTCTTCTACAAATTCAGGCTCTTGAACGGCTTTAGTACCGATAATGACAAAAGTCACGCCAGCTTCTAAATAGTGTTCAATGGTTTCTAATGAGCGGATACCGCCACCAATTTGAATTGGTAATTCTGGCTGAGCTTTTGCAATTGCTTCAACAACAGGTTTATGAATAGGCGTACCTGCGAAAGCACCATTCAAATCGACCAAATGCAAACGTCGTGCGCCTTCATTTACCCAATGCTGGGCAGTTGCAACCGGATCGTCAGAGAAAACGGTATCGTCTTCCATACGCCCTTGTTTTAAACGCACACATTTACCATCTTTCAGGTCAATTGCTGGAATGATTAGCATGCTTTCGCTCCTTGCTTCATCATGTTTATGAAATTGTGCACATCTTAGCAAAGTATTGATCAATCGCTAAGCCTTAGAAAAGACTTTTATAACTTTACCCTTGAAGTGCGGTTTGAATCTTTTCAGAAATATGTATCGGTAATACCTTTCGTTTTTTAAGCTCGAGAAATACCAATAGGGCAGCATAGGCGTCAGCAGCTGCATAACTGATTTGTTGTGAAGTAAGCGGTTTTCGCGCCCAATTTGAAGTTCCGACTTTCTTCGACTTGGCAAGATACTGACCAAGTAATAGTGCTACGGCTTTTTGTACACCCATTTGTTGTTTAAAACCAAAGTGGCTAAAACCTTTAGCAAGGTCAACGCAGCTTTCAAGTTCTATGCCTTTTTTGTGAAAAATATGCTTATCATTTTTAAGCCCAAAGCCGACTTTAATTTGTTTTGGATTAGACAAAATGGGCTGTAAAAATTTTAAAGTCGATGAATTGACATGAAATAAATAGGCTTTGTGTTCTGTAGCCAGCTGAATCAAATGTGGGCCAGTTGATACTTCACCTACCTGAAAAGTAGGTTTAGATTCAGAATCAAATCCTAAAAAGGTCGCTGCTTTTAATTCTTCTTCAATAGTTTTGCATTGCTCGCTATTTTCAATCACCACAATATTTTGATAGTTAAGATTTTCAAAAGGAGGGAGCTGCTGAATAGAAGTTTTATCAAGAAGGGCAGAGGCTTCAGACATATTTAACAGCGTACAAATGAATAGGGCTATTCACTTTATATATGAATAAAGCCTAGAGAACTAGGCTTTATGTACATCTTTAAAAATTATTCAGACTGAGATGGGCTACCAATTACAATACTTTCGCTTTTCTCGACCTAACCTTCATAGGTTGGAGCCATAATTACGGCAATAACACCAAAAATTAATGCAAGCGGAATAAGCACAATATAAATCCAGCCTAAAACACGCTCCCAGCTTGGCGTTGGACGCTTAGGTCCATAATCATTAGGACCTTCAGTTCCTTTTGCACAGAATAAATAAATGGCAAGGCCAATATTCACGACCGGTACTAGCATCAGTAAAGAGAGCCACCCTGTATTATTGCGGTCATGCAAACGGCGGATGGTAAATACGAAGTTAATATAAACACCGACTATATAAAGAATTGCTATACAAATTAAGCCAGGCGTAGAAAAGTCTGGGGCACCTTCAGGGTTTGTAAAACCAAAAGTAAACATAATAAGTAGAATGGCGGTAACAAGGACTAGCGTAAATAAGAATGTCCAAGCTGCATAAGAGAGTCGTCCAAAACGACCATTTGCCTTAAACGGTGAATCTTGTTGAAGTGGTTGATTTTCAAAAGGTGAATTCATTGTGTTTATCCTAATCATTTGATTTTATTTAAAAGTATGAATATTCAATATTTTGTTGAATAAAATATCATTCTATAAATGATTGGTTATTATTATAAATAAAAAAACAGATCAGGCTATCTTGACCTGATCTGTTTTAGTTTTTGAATCGAATTAAATATTCCATTCCACAAAGTTTTTCAGTAACTGCAAACCAGCAGTGTGACTTTTCTCTGGGTGGAATTGAGTCGCGAATAAATTATCTTTGTGAATTGCTGTGCAGAAGTTCACGCCATACTCACATGTGGCAGCCACAAGATTTTCATCTTTAGGTTCAACATAGTAGCTGTGTACAAAGTAAAAGCGGGCATCTTGTTCAATGTTGTTCCACATCGGGTGGCTTGGGTCCATTTGGTGAACTTGGTTCCAGCCCATGTGTGGGACTTTTAAACCTTCCATTTGAGGGAAGTGTTTTACTATCCCGTCAAAAATACCCAAGGCATCTACACCGCCGTTTTCTTCTGAGCTTTGTAGTAGTGCCTGCATGCCTACGCAAATTGCAAGAACAGGTTTATTAAAAGCTGCTTTGCGTACAACTTCATCAATCCCTGCTTCACGCATGCCTTGCATACAGTCACGCATTGCCCCCACACCAGGGAAAACAATTTTGTCGGCTTGTGCAATTAATTTTGGATCATTTGTCACATCGACGGTTGCACCTACATATTCAAGTGCTTTAGCGGCTGAGTGCAGATTACCCATGCCATAATCAAGCAATGCGATACGTGTCATTAGAGGCTACCTTTTGTCGATGCAATCGTGTTTTCAGCACGTGGATCAATTTCACATGCCATACGTAAAGCACGAGCTAATGCTTTAAATACACTCTCGATTTGATGGTGGCTATTTTTACCTTTCAAGTTATCGATGTGTAAGGTCATAAGCGCATGGTTTACGAAACCTTGGAAAAACTCGGAAAATAAATCTACGTCAAAGGTACCAATGCGCGCACGAGTAAATGGAATATCCATAAATAAACCCGGACGACCAGACAAATCTACAACCACACGAGATAAAGCTTCGTCTAATGGCGCGTAAAAATGCCCATAACGACGTAAACCTTTTTTATCACCTAAAGCTTGTGCAAAAGCTTGTCCAAGCGTGATACCGCAGTCTTCTACGGTATGGTGATCGTCAATCTCTAAGTCTCCATCACAATGAATATCGATATCAAATAAGCCATGTCGCTTGATTTGATCAATCATATGGTCTAAAAATGGAACTCCGGTGTTTAGTGTGCCTTGACCAGTACCATCGAGATTTAAACGAACTCGAATTTTGGTTTCATTGGTATTTCTAACCACTTCACTGATACGTTGCGTCATGGACACGTTCCTCAAAAAACGTCAAAAATGATTGGATGTTAACGACAATTTCGCTGTGACGAATTCGTGACAGCATCATAGTTTGCTCAGGAGGGTTAATCAATGCCTATTACCGTACATGCTTATAGTTCTCTAGATAATTCAGAGATCCGCGATCAGCTTGAGCGACTGTATGACACAAGTCCGGAGTTTGGTGACGGGCACGATGCGATTGAACAACTTGAACAAGATTTACAACAGTATACCACGCTATACACTGCCGAATTTAACACCAAAATTATAGGTGCAATCTGGTGTTCAGGACAAGGTGAAAGCAAGGTGCTTGAATATATAGTTGTACACCCTGCAAATCGTGGACGCGGAGTAGCAGAGCGTCTAGTTGAAGAAGCTTGTCGTATAGAAGAAGCAAAAGGCGTTAAAATTTTTGAGCCAGGTTGTGGTGCAATTCATCGCTGCTTAGCTCATATTGGTAAATTGCATAGCTAAAATCCTATTTTTACGGCACTTGTGATTTAAAATTAAACACTTGTTACAAAAAATGCGGAAGTTGCTTGACGTCCTCCTATAAACATTGTTTAATACGCCCACTTCGGCGTGATAGCTCAGTTGGTAGAGCAACGGATTGAAAATCCGTGTGTCCCCAGTTCGATCCTGGGTCTCGCCACCATTATTTGTGTTTTCAATCCCTGATCCCATCAGGGATTTTTTTTTGAGTATAAAAAATACTCATTTAAATCAAAAACTCAGGATAATTGTTGACTATTGTTCTGAGATACGGCTTAATACAGGCCATCGGCGTGATAGCTCAGTTGGTAGAGCAACGGATTGAAAATCCGTGTGTCCCCAGTTCGATCCTGGGTCTCGCCACCATATTCGAAAAAGCCCCATACTTTAAGTATGGGGCTTTTTTCATGCCTATTTATTTGATTCGTGAGTAGAATGATTTCACCTGTGTATAACTCTCATTTTATCCACAAGTAAAGTGGGTTATCCCAAGGTCTAGCTTTATTTCCTAAAGGCACTTCATTTGAAGAGGCGCCTTTAGTCATGAGGGTTGTCACTAATAAGACGTTTTCCTAAACATACCGCTTCTACTTCGTCATAGCCGAGCTGCTCGTAAAAATTCAACACATTCAGATTATCTTTACGCACTAATAATTGTAATTTGGGACAGCCACGCGCCATAAGCCGCTTCTCAAGCTGTTGAACAAGCGCTGTGGCTATTCCTAAGCGTTGTTGGTGGGGGTGAACAGCCAGATAATTAATCCAGCCTCTATGGCCGTCGTAGCCGCCCATAAGCGTGCCAATCAGTTGCTCATCCTTAATAGCAACGAGGAATAAATCATCCTGCTGCGAAACTTTCCTAAAAATATCCGTTTCAGGGTTATTCCAAGGGCGAGTTAGGCCACAGCTTTCCCATAAATTGACCACATCATCCAGATCTGCATTTGTAAATTGGCGAATAATGAACATATGGATTTCTACTTTTTGTTTTGATGTATTGAAAAGATAAAATAAAAATTCGAACTTGAGCAGTAGTTTGTGAATAATTTACACAAATAAAAAAGCACCCCCGTAGGAGTGCTTAAATTAAAAGTATGTCTTAAGCTGATTTTGCAACTGGTGTTGGTTGAAGCATTTGGCCTGTTTCTTCAAAGTTTGCATGCCAAGACAATGCTTCACGAAGTAAGTGAGGTGTATGTCCGCCTTTAGCACATGCACGATCAAAATAGTCATTTAATGCATCACGGTAAAGCGGGTGTACGCAGTTGTCGATAATAGCGCGAGCGCGTTCACGAGGTGCTAAACCACGTAAGTCTGCTAAACCTTGCTCTGTCACTAAAATATCAACGTCGTGTTCACTGTGGTCAACGTGACTCACCATTGGCACGATAGAAGAAATATCGCCGCCTTTAGCGATTGATTTGGTTACAAAGATTGCCAAGTGCGCATTACGAGCGAAGTCACCTGAACCACCAATACCGTTCATCATTTTAGTACCACACACGTGAGTTGAGTTCACGTTACCGTAAATATCAAACTCAAGTGCAGTATTAATACCGATAATACCTAAACGACGTACAAGCTCAGGGTGATTAGAAATTTCTTGTGGACGAAGCACTAATTTGTCTTTGTAAGCTTCGATATTACCAAAAACTTTTTCACCACATTTTGCTGAAAGCGTAATTGAACTACCAGAAGCAAATTTCATTTTGCCTGCATCAATTAATTCAAAAGTACAGTCTTGTAGTACTTCTGAGTACATGATGAGGTCTTCAAAATTAGAATCTTTTAAACCTGTTAGTACAGCGTTTGCAATTGAACCGATCCCTGCTTGGAGTGGACCAAGGTTTTTCGGTAAACGACCTTCAGCCACTTCTTTTTCAAAGAATGCGATAAGGTGATTGGCAATGCCTTGAGTCTCATCATCTGGAGGAGTGACTGTCGATGGAGAGTCATGTGTATCGTTAAATACAATACCAACAATTTTCGAAGGATCGATTTGGATAGCTGTTGTACCAATACGTTCGTCCACTTTTGTTAATGGAATTGGCGTACGTGTTGGACGATAAGTTGGAATATAGATATCGTGCAAACCTTCAAAGCTTTCGCTTAAAGAAGTGTTGATTTCAACAATTACTTTTTCGGCAAAAATTGCAAAACTTGCAGAGTTACCAACAGAAGTTGTTGGAATAATGCCACCATCTTCAGTAATCGCAATTGCTTCAATGACCGCAACATCTGGACGTTTAAGTTGCTGGTTACGCATTTGCTCAACAGTTTCTGACAAGTGTTGGTCAATAAACATGACTTCGCCGTTATTAATTGCGCGGCGTAAAGTGTTATCCACTTGGAATGGCATGCGACGAGATAAAACACCTGCTTCCGTGAGTTGTTTGTCTAAGTCATTACCTAAGCTAGCACCCGTAATTAACGTGATTTTTAACGGATTCTTTTTTGCAAGCTCTACAAGTGCTTGTGGAACAGCTTTAGCTTCGCCAGCACGAGTAAAACCACTCATACCAACGGTCATTCCATTTTCGATGAATTGCGCAGCTTGTTCAGCACTGATGACCTTGTCATGAAGAGAAGCTAGGCGAATACGACTTAAAGACATTGGACATCCTCAATATTGTCAAAACATACCGGATTTTAGCTATGAAAAAATGAAAAGTGCATAGGTGTTAGGCTAAGGTCTAATTTTTTAAATAAATGCGGGTATAACTTATTTTTATGATTTTTAATATATTGATTATTATTGTCTTTTTTGGGGTTTAAAATAGCGCTTTAAATGTTCAATTGCTCAAATTAAAAGCGCTCACTTAAAGTTTGTTTGATTTTTTCTAAAGGATTGTGTGTTGTATTTTCTTCAGGGGCGGGTTTTGGAATTGGTAAAGAAATAATAACCTCTAAACCGCCTTGTTCACGATTGTGAATCTGTATTTCACCTTGGTGAATATCGACAATACGTTTAACAATGGCAAGACCCAAACCGCTTCCCTGAATCGTTCTAGCCGAGTTGCCTCTTACAAAAGGCTGCATTAATTCTTCAATTTGATCTTCTGGAATGCCTTCACCATGGTCAGCAACCGTAATTAAAATATGTTCATTTTCAACCTTTGCACTGAGTTCGATTGGTTCAGCACCATAACGCTTTGCGTTATTAATGAGGTTGGCAATAAGTCGTTTTAAAGAGAGGCTGCGTGCAGGAATAATAGGAACATCCTGCATGTTAAAGCGAATATCAAGGGGTTTAAACTGAACCACCAATTCTTGTAAAAGAATATTGATATTAGTGTCTTTTAATTCCTCATCTGAACCATCGCGCATATATGAGATGAACTGATTTAGAATCGCATCCATATCATCTACGTCATAAACCAGACCTTCACGTAGAAACTCATCAGGTAGCATCTCTGCAGTTAAACGAATACGTGTGAGAGGAGTCCTTAAATCATGTGAAATTCCCGCTAGCATGATTCGTCTTTCACGCTCCGTTTGTTCAAGCGTATATACCATACGGTTAAATGCTTGGTTTACTTGGCGAATTTCTAAAGGGCCATGGTTAGTATCTAAATAAGGTGCAGTTCCAGACTTACTGTATTCGTTGGCAGCATTTTGCAAACGACGTAATGGTCGGTTCATTTGTCGAACCAAAATTAAAATAATGATGGCCGAAACTAATGGGACACCCACAACCCAACCTACCAGTAGCTCGGGGCTATAGTTGGCATAGGTTTTTAAAGGTTCACGAACCCAGTTACCATGCATTTCTGGCGTTTGAATCCAGATACGTGGGCTAGGTTTAAATTGGAAATAGACAGTAACGTCTTTTGCGCCAATTTCATTTGCCAGTTTTTGCTCAACTTGGTTGGTAAAAAACTCGGCAATAATTTTATCGCGGACACTTGGATATTCTTTGGGGTTCGTGACATATTCAATGCCAACCCGATTGCGTAACCATGTGTCGACGTCAACTTCGCTATCGCGATGAAAAATACGAATATTAGGGTTATTTACCAGTTCTAGTTCAACTGCTAGATAGCGCGCATGTTGCTGAATTTCAGGTAAATAGAGGGTTCGCCAAAAAAACCACAATGACATAAATAAGCTAAAGAGTACCACCAGCAGTACCAAAATTGTGGTACGCATGGCCGCAGAACGTGGCTTAATCTTGTCGAGAAAACGTTCCCATCGGGTCCGTTTACGCTCTGAGTACGCAACGTAGTCGGTAAAGGTTTGCGGTGGTATTGGCTCTAAACTCACTCTATTTTATCTCAAGCTTATTCAGCACCATCCGGAACAAACACATAGCCTACGCCCCATACAGTTTGAATGTAACGTGCGCGTGCCGGGTTATCTTCAATTAAGCGGCGTAGACGAGACACTTGAACATCAATAGAACGTTCCATTGCACCCCATTCACGGCCACGAGCCAAGTTCATGAGCTTGTCGCGTGTTAAAGGTTCACGTGGATGCTGTACCAAAGCTTTTAATACGGCAAATTCACCTGTAGTCAACGTAACGATTTGACCCTCACGAGTCAGTGTACGTGTAGATAAATCTAGAGACCATGGACCAAAGCTAACCACTTCAACTTGTTGGCTTGGCGCACCCGGGACTTCACGTACCTGACGACGCAATACTGCGCGAATACGTGCTAAAAGTTCATTTGGGTTAAATGGTTTTGGTAAATAGTCATCTGCGCCGGCTTCAAGACCAGCAATACGGTCAGAGTCACTACCACGTGCAGTTAACATGATAATTGGAGTATCAATATTTGACTGACGTAAACGACGACAAATACTTAAACCATCTTCAACGGGCAACATAAAGTCGAGCACGATAAGTGAAAATAACTCACGTTGTAATAAACGATCCATTTGTGAGGCATCATGGGCAGTTTTTACAACAAAGCCTTTATCTTCCAAAAAACGTTGCAAGAGGGTACGTAAACGCACATCGTCATCGACCACTAAAATGCGCTCGACACGATCCGTTTCGTTATGTACGGTTTCAGGATGTTCAGCAGGTACAACTAAACTCATGATGTACTCCCTTTTAAAGTCATAATTTATATATTATTGGATCGGTTAGGCTTATTGCCAACAAGCCCTCAGTATAATGCCGATGTTCTTGTTAAGACTATGTATCAATTTGCTCAAAATTACAATTTTCGTAGGGGCTTGAAACCAAAAAACAACATCTTATGCCCATAATTTAGCAAAGCCTTAAAGAAAAACTCAAATATTTGGCTATTTACCTCTTTCTCATCAATTAAATTCTAATAAATATTTGTTTCAAATAAATTATTTTAAAAATGAGTTTCGGTTTTTAAGTTCTAACTTTTAATTTATTCATTTGTGGTTTAAGTATGAGAACTTAATAATTTATTTAGAAAGATAAGAAAAACTATATTTTGATCGTTCTGGCAATGTATCAATATGTTCTTTTTCTCATAATTTATATTAAAAATTTTCTTTAATTAAAGAAGAATCTATAAATTTCATATTTTTTAAAAGGTAAAAGGCTAGCTTAAAGGCCCAAATGAGTCACAGAAAAAACTTTTTTTACGGCCATAAGAATGTGAAAAATTCATAGTCAATACAAAAAAACGTTTTGAATACGCAAACAAGTGTGGATTTTATGGTCTTGGTCTTTATAATCAGTGCTTTTAAACTTTATCCTTGTGGGATCAAACACGATGACTGACTTAGTTCAGCAGTTGGCAAGTGAGCTTGCCGTACGTCCAAACCAAGTAGAAGCTGCCATCCGCTTAATTGATGAAGGTGCCAGTGTTCCATTCATTGCCCGTTACCGTAAAGAAGTAACACAAGGTTTAGATGATACGCAGTTACGCCAATTAGATACTCGTTTAGCGTATTTACGTGATTTATATGAGCGCCGTGAAAAGGTCATTCAGTCATTGCAAGAACAGAATAAATTGAATGATGACTTGTTGGCGCGGGTGAATGCAGCCGAAACAAAAAATGCTTTAGAAGAAATTTATGCGCCGTACCGTCCTAAACGTACGAGCAAATCTTTCAAGGCGAAAGAAGCGGGCCTTGGACCAATTGCCGAAAAAATTATTTCAGAACAAATTGATCCGACAGAAGCATTGGCTGGTTTTAGTCATGAAGACTATCCGGACGTTGAAAGTCAGTTAGACGCAATCCAGCATATTCTGATTGATGACTGGGCACAAAACATTCCTCTTACTACAGAATTAAAAGCGACTTTCGCAAAAACAGCAGTGTTAAAAAGTACTGTTGCATCTGAAGAGAAGAAAGAAGTAGGCAAAAAGTTCCGCGATTACTTTGAATTCTCTGAAGGCCTAAACAAATTACCATCACATCGTTTATTGGCGATGTTACGTGGCCGCCAAGAAAACGTACTTGGTTTAAAAGTTGATGGTGAAGATGATGCACCACTGGCTCGTATTGAAACTGAATACAACCTTGATCAGGTTCAGCCACAAACACGTCAAGATTTCTTAAAACAAACTGCAAAATTATTCTGGTTAGGTAAAGTCCGTCCTCAAATCGAGCATTCATTACTTACAGAAAAACGTCTTGCTGCTGAAGCAGAAGCAATGCAGGTGTTTGCTGAAAATCTTCGTCACTTATTGTTATCAGCGCCAGCTGGTAGCCGTACGACTTTGGGTGTCGACCCTGGTATTCGTACTGGTGTGAAACTAGCTGTGGTAAGCGAAGCTGGTGATGTACTTGCACATAGCACGATTTATCCATTTGCGCCTAAAGAAGATAAAGAAGGCTCAATTGCTGAGCTTGCACGTCTATGTCGTGAATACAATGTCGAGCTTATTGCTATTGGCAATGGTACTGCGAGCCGTGAAACAGAAGCTGTTGTAGCTGAAATGATGGCTGCAAATACAGATCTTAAATTAACTCGCGTAACCGTAAGTGAAGCAGGCGCCTCTGTTTACTCTGCAAGTGAACTTGCTGCGGCGGAACTGCCAGAGCTTGATGTTTCAATCCGTGGTGCAGTTTCTATTGCGCGCCGTTTACAAGACCCGCTTGCTGAGCTTGTTAAAATTGATCCGAAGTCGATTGGCGTAGGTCAATATCAACATGATGTGAACCAAACTGGTTTAGCAAAAACACTTGATGCAGTTGTAGAAGACTGTGTAAACGCTGTTGGGGTAGATGTAAATACTGCTTCACCAGCAATCTTGGCTTATATTGCAGGTTTGAATAAAGCAATTGCACAGCAAATTGTTGAATACCGTAAAGAGCATGGCCGTTTTGACACACGTCAGGCACTTAAAAATGTACCGCGTCTTGGCGAACGTACTTTTGAACAGGCTGCTGGTTTCTTGCGTATCCAAAATGGTTCAGAGCCATTAGATGCATCTGCTGTTCACCCTGAAAGTTATGGTCTTGTTGAGAAAATTGTTGCAGCAAAAGCGACAACGGTAAAAGACATTATTGGTAATACCGAAATTATTCGTCAGGTAAAAGCAGAAGAGTTTGTTGATGACAAATTCGGTTTGCCAACCATTCAAGACGTTTTAGCAGAACTTGAAAAACCGGGCCGTGACCCTCGTCCAGAATTCCGTACAGCTAAATTCCGTGAAGACATTACTGAAGTTGCTCAGTTGACTGAAGGTATGCAGCTTGAAGGTGTTGTGACGAACGTGACGAATTTTGGTGCTTTTGTTGATATTGGTGTGCATCAAGATGGTTTGGTTCATATCTCTGAATTAGCCAATGAGTTCGTTTCTGACCCGCATAAAGTGGTAAAACCAGGACAGATCGTACAAGTGCGTGTTATGCAGGTTGATGTTGAACGTAACCGTGTGAACTTGAGTATGCGTGCAGAAGGTGCGGCACCTGTGAAAGCACAGCGTCCACCGCGTCGTGAGCAAAATAACGAACAGCGGTCTGAGCGTAAACCACAAGGTAAACGTCCACAACCGCGTAAAGATCAAGTTGAACGTCCGCAGCGTAGTAAGCAAGAAAAACCACAAGAGCAAAAAATTGGTGGTTTTGGTGCATTATTATTGCAAGCAGGAATTAAGGGTTCTAAATAAGAGCCTTTAGAGAACTTAAAAAAGCCTCCTAAACGGGAGGCTTTTTTATTGTTTCTAAATCGTCTTCTAAATGGCTAGCGCTATGTTTTATTAAAACATCACGCTCATAAAGATGAGGTGAATCTTAAGATCAACAAAAACGTCGTGAAATCTACAATCAACTATACAACGTTATAGCATAACTCAACTTTAACCCGATTCAGTTGTCAGACAATATCGATAAAGCCTTGAAGTAAGTTCCTCACTTTCAGGCAGTTACATTAAAAATTGATTGTTTTTTTATATTATAAATGGTTGTTTTTATGCCGGCTTTAGAACTGAAAAATAGATTTCACGTAAACGACCTCCTTTCGGGAGTGGTCGTATTTCTCGTGGCTTTACCCTTATGTTTGGGTATTGCCTTAGCCTCAGGTGCTCCAATTATTTCTGGCATTATTGCTGGAATAGTGGGTGGAATTATTGTTGGCCTGCTGAGTGGCTCTCATATCAGCGTTTCTGGCCCAGCAGCAGGGTTGACTGCGGTCATCCTTGTACAACTCGATCAATTAGGCGGCAATTATGCCGCCTTTTTATTGTGTATTGTATTTGCAGGAATTTTACAAATTCTGTTTGGTGTATTTAAGTTGGGTTTCTTTGCTAACTTTATTCCAAACAATGTCATTTTAGGATTATTGGCAGCCATTGGTGCCATTCTGATTGTGACACAGTTACCTTATTTATTTGGGTTGACTGATTTTTCATGGAAAGAAGTTTGGACTGCTACACCGGATACGTTTATCCAAAAATTTGATGCTGGAGCAGCATTGATTGGACTGCTGAGCTTATTTTTAATTTTAGCTTGGGACAGTAGCCCACTTAAAAAGTTAGCGTTGCCTTCTGCCTTAATTGCCGTGGTACTCGCAGCAGTTTTTAACTTTGTTTTAATAAGTATCGGTTCTTCATGGGCTGTGCAAAGTAATAATTTGATTCAACTACCAAATATATTACAAGCACCAGAAGAGGTATTGGTTTTTCCTGACTTTAGCTATTTAGCTGAACCATTAATTTATACTGGAGCCATTACACTTGCGATCGTGGCATCTTTAGAAACATTACTAAATTTAGAAGCAGCCGATAAGCTTGATCCTCAAAAGCGTTCATCTCCACCTAATCGTGAGTTATGGGCGCAAGGAGCAGGTAATATTGTGTCGGGTTTGATTGGCGGAATGCCAGTGACCTCAGTGATTGTCCGGAGTTCTGTAAATGCCAATACAGGTGCACGTAGTAAATGCTCAACCATTATTCACGGTGTGTTGTTACTGCTTGCAATTCTATTTTTTGTCCCACTCATGAACATGATTCCTTTGTCTGCACTTGCAGCAATTTTGATCGTGACTGGTTTTAAACTGACTCATCCAAAGTTATTCAAACAGCTTTACCAAAAAGGTTGGAGACAGTTTTTACCATTCATTATTACCTTGGTTGCAATCTTGCTGACAGATTTATTAACCGGAATCTTGGTGGGGCTATTTACCAGTAGTGCATTTATTTTATATGGCAACTTCAATAAAGGTGTTCGTGTTTATAAAGAAAAGCATTTACATGGAATCGTGACGCGTATTGAGCTTCCTTCACAAGTGACTTTTCTGAATCGTTCCGCACTCATTTCTGCCTTGGAACATGTTCATAAAGATCAACAGTTGATTATTGATGCCACTCAATGTGATTCGATTGATCCAGATATTTATCAAGTTATTCAAGACTATCAAAATGAGACGGCAGTTAAACGCCAAGTCGACCTTAAGCTTATTGGATTTAAGCAGCACTATGAAGAGGTAGATGATGCAGTACTGGATATCTACATTAGTACGAGAGATTTACAACGTAAATTAAGTCCACAGCAAGTCATTACTTTACTTAAAGAAGGAAATGAACGTTTCGTAAAAAATGAGCGCTTGCAACGTGATATTTATCGCCAAATTCGTGTTACTGCAGATGAAGGCCAGCACCCAATTGCTGCCGTTTTGGGTTGTATGGACTCACGTGCTCCAACTGAAATGATTTTTGATGTGGGTATTGGTGATCTATTTAGTTTAAGGATTGCAGGTAATATTGCAGGTCAAAAGGTATTAGGCTCGCTTGAGTTTGCTTGTCAGGCCAAAGGCTCAAAAGTCATTTTAGTTTTAGGCCATACTGACTGTGGTGCAGTGACTAGTGCATGTCAGTTACGCTTACAGCAAAAGCAAATCTCCGATGTCAAAGAGATGCCGCATATTCAATATGTGCTTGGTCCGCTCATGCATTCGGTAGAAAGCGTATATGACATTATGCAACCCCGTGAATTAAACAAGACCTTCGTAAATCAGGTAACTGCTATGAATGTTCACTACAATATCCAATATATTATTAATAACAGTACGGTACTTAAAGACTTACTGGATCGTGGTGAAATAGCGATTGTTGGCGCGATTTACGATGTTAAAACAGGGCATGTCGAGTTTTTAGATACGTAAATAGAACCAAATAAAAAAAGCGCCTTTCATGAGGCGCTTTTTTATTTAAGCTCGCTGAATATTTTAAATTACCAATGCTCACCAGGGAAAATGCGTGCATATGCTTTTTGCACCCAGTTAAGTTTTTCAGCTTTTTTGCCTTTTGCGGCGTCTGAACTTGGAAACAGACGGAAACCAATCGACATAAACATATTGTTAATGCCAGGGGCCACTGAATAGGTCATAGAAGCCAAACGGCCTAAGTTAGTTGCAATACGTTTTGGACGTTTCACAATCGCATAAGCAATTAAATCGGCTGCTTGCTCAGGTGAGAGAGTCGGTACATATTTATAAATCTTAGTTGGTGCAATCATTGGTGTACGCACTAAAGGCATGTAAATTGAAGTAATTGCAATTTTATGTGCATGAACTTCTGCCGATAGACAACGGCTAAATGCATCAAGCGCAGCTTTAGAAGCAACATAAGCCGAGAAGCGGGTTGCATTTGCTAATACACCAATCGAACTAATATTAATAATTTGCCCATCTTTACGTTGAATCATGTGAGGCAAAATATTGAGCACTAAACGTACAGCGCCAAAGTAGTTCAATTGCATAGTACGTTCAAAGTCGTGGAAACGGTCATAAGACTCATGAACGGCACGACGAATAGAACGACCTGCGTTATTAATTAAAATATCAATATGGTCAACAGAAGCTAAAATCTCTTTAGAAACCTGATCAATCATTTCCATGTCATTCAGATCACATGGGAAAATTGATGCCTGACCGCCACGGCTTTCAATATCTGCTTTGACTTCTTCTAATGTTTCTTGAGTACGGGCAACCAGTAAAACATGCGCACCAGCGTCAGCAAGTTTATTGGAAATCGTTAAACCGATTCCACTTGAGGCGCCTGTCACTAAGATGACTTTACCTTGTACCTTTTCCTGGAACAGAGCTTCTAATTTTTTATTCACAGCATTTTACCTAAGTAGGGGCAGGGGCTATTTATTCCGGTATGTAATTTTTATTTTTACAACCGTTGGTTCATCCTGATGAACTCCTAAATATTGCCTTATCTTAATAGATGTTTAAAAATTGTCTAGTATGTAAATATATGAAATTTAACAATTTATTTAGAGTAAAAACTCTAAATTACTACCCTAATCCATTAATTATTCTTAATAGTTAAATCACTTGAAAATAAAAAAGCCTCTAAATTCCAGAGGCTTGTTAGATGAGTTTAAAATTTATACGGATGAAAGTGCTTGTTCTAAATCGGCAATGAGGTCATCAACATGCTCGATACCAATTGAAAGACGTACCATATCTTCACTTACACCAGCAGCTTTTAGTTCTTGTTCGTTGAGTTGGCGGTGAGTTGTGGTTGCAGGGTGACACGCCAGACTTTTCGCATCACCAATGTTCACAAGGCGGGTAAATAGCTGGAGGGCATCAATGAAGCGAGTACCGCCTTCACGGCCATCTTGAACCCCAAAAGATAAAATTGCAGAAGGTTTACCTTTTACATATTTTTGCGCAAGTTGGTGTTGTGGATGATCTTTTAAGCCTGCGTAATTGACCCATTTTACTTTCGGATGATTTTGCAAATATTCCGCAATTCTTTGTGCATTTTCAGTATGACGTTCCATCCGTAAATTAAGCGTTTCTAGACCCTGTAAAATTAAGAAAACACTGAGCGGGCTAATAGCTGCGCCTGTATTACGTAATGGTACAACCCGAGCCCTTGCTATATAGGCAGCTTCACCTAATGCCTCGACATAGTTCACACCATGATAGCTTGGGTCTGGCGTGTTCAATACTTTAAAACGCTCCGGATATTTACCCCAAGGAAACTTACCGCTATCGATAATCGCACCACCAATACTATTGCCATGACCACCAATATATTTAGTCAAAGAATGTATGACGATATCGGCGCCATATTGGAATGGTTTTAATAAAGCAGGGGTAGCGACTGTATTATCAACAACGACAGGTACGCCATATTCATGGGCGATTTTCGAAATTTCTTCTAGATCGATGATATTTCCAAGCGGATTGCCGATTGACTCAACAAAAACAAGTTTAGTTTTATCATCAATTAAGTTACGTAAGCTTTCAGGCTTTTGATAATCAAAAAAGCGAACTTCAATGCCTTGTTTTGGCAGGGTATGAGCAAATAAGTTGTACGTTCCACCATATAAAGTTGAGACTGAGGCAATATTATCTCCAGCTTCAGTAATGGTCTGAATTGCGTAAGTAATAGCTGCCATTCCCGATGCCAAAGCTAATGCCCCAATACCGCCTTCTAACGCAGCAAGGCGCTGCTCAAGTACGGCTGTGGTTGGATTCATAATACGGGTATAGATATTGCCTTGAACTTTTAAATCGAAAAGGTCGGCACCGTGTTGTGTGTTATCAAATGCATACGAAGTTGTTTGATAGATAGGGACTGCAACAGCTTTAGTGGTTGCTTCTGGAGTGTAGCCTGCGTGAATGGCTAAGGTTTCATCTTTATAAGTCATGATTACTTCATCTTCGTGAGTTAAATATTGAGCGAGTCTAGCTTAAAATTTATATAGAAAATTGCAGAAATTCTGGTTTGTTATCCAATTTTAGGAATATGGATAGAAAAATATACGCTGAAACGTTGTATAAATCTTATACATAAACATTTTGCAACTTATTGAAAAAGAAAATTGTTTGATAAATCCGTACGATGGAAATCATAACTTCAAGTCATTAGTGTTTTCATCGTATAATACGCGCGATTATTTTGTCGCGTCTTGCGATGTATTGGTTTTTCAATTGAGGAGTCCTGCGTGGCCCAATATATTTATACGATGAACCGAGTGTCTAAGATGGTTCCGCCAAAGCGCGAAATCTTAAAAGACATCTCTTTATCATTTTTCCCGGGTGCCAAAATTGGTGTTCTCGGTTTGAACGGTGCGGGTAAGTCTACCTTGCTTCGTATTATGGCTGGCGTAGATAAAGATTTCTCTGGTGAAGCTCGTGCACAACCTGGAATTAAAATCGGCTATTTAGAGCAAGAACCGCCACTTGATCCGACTAAAGACGTTCGTGGTAACGTTGAAGATGGTGTGCGTGAAGCTTTAGATGCTTTAGAGCGTCTTGATCAGGTATTTGCAGAATATGCAGACCCAGATGCTGATTTTGATGCGCTTGCGAAAGAGCAGGAAAAATTAGAATCAATTATCCATGCTTGGGATGCACATAACCTAAATAACCAGCTTGAAATCGCGGCAGATGCCTTGAACCTTCCAGCTTGGGATGCAGATGTAACTAAGCTTTCTGGTGGTGAACGCCGTCGTGTAGCACTTTGCCGTTTATTGCTCTCTAAACCAGATATGTTGCTTCTTGACGAACCAACGAACCATTTGGATGCAGAGTCTGTATCTTGGTTAGAGCGATTCTTAAAAGATTTCCCTGGCACAATCGTGGCGATTACGCACGACCGTTATTTCTTAGATAACGTTGCCGAGTGGATCTTGGAGCTTGACCGTGGACACGGTATTCCTTACCAAGGTAACTATACTTCTTGGTTGGAGCAAAAAAATGCTCGTTTAGAACAAGAGCAGAAACAAGAAGAATCTTTTGCTAAAGCATTGAAAAAAGAACTTGAATGGGTTCGTCAAAATGCGAAAGGTCAGCAAAAGAAAAACAAAGCGCGTATGGAGCGTTTTGAAGAGCTTAACTCACGCGAATTCCAACAGCGTAATGAGACCTCTGAAATCTATATTCCACCTGGTCCACGTTTAGGTAACAAGGTTGTTGAAGTAGAAAATATCAGCAAGTCATTTGGTGATCGTTTACTTTACGAAAACTTGTCATTTACCGTACCACCAGCAGCAATTGTAGGTATTGTTGGTCCTAACGGTGCCGGTAAAACGACTTTATTCCGTATGATGACAGGTGAGCAAAAACCTGACACCGGTACTGTAACACTTGGTGATTCAGTTAAAGTGGCTTACGTGGGTCAGATTCGTGACACTTTAGATGATAACAAAACGGTTTGGGAAGAAGTTTCTGGCGGTTTAGACATCTTGAAAGTGGGCGATTATGAAATTGCATCACGTGCTTATATTGGTCGTTTTAACTTTAAAGGCCAAGATCAGCAAAAACGCGTAGGTGAATTGTCAGGTGGTGAGCGTAACCGTTTACAACTTGCGAAAATTTTACAGCAAGGTGCAAACGTTATCTTACTGGATGAGCCATCAAACGACTTGGACGTAGAAACTTTACGTGCACTTGAAGATGCAATTTTGGTATTCCCGGGTACAGTCATGGTTGTATCGCATGACCGTTGGTTCCTTGACCGTATTGCGACTCATATCTTGTCATTTGAAGATGAGCAACCAGAGTTCTATACAGGTAACTATACCGAGTTTGAAGCTTATCGCCGTGCTAAGCTAGGTGATGACGCTCAGCCTCATCGCAAGAAATACAAAAAAATTAGCGGTTAATTACTGCTAAATTTAAAAACCAGCCTAAGGGCTGGTTTTTTGTTAGAAGGCAAGTTTACTAAAAGCTTCTTGTAAGCAACGTTCAGCATCAGGATGTCCCTGACTTGCTGCTTTGTTTAACCACTTTTCAGCTTCAGTGTAGTTTTTATCTAAACCAAATTGACCATTTAAATAGCCAATACCAAGTTTAAAGGAAGCGTCAGCATTACCTCTTAAAGCTGCACGGAGGTAGCACCACATCGCATTGCGGTCATTTGAGGTAATATCTAACCAATTCTGCATACGTTCATGATCTTGTATGGCTAACTCTTCAAAGCGTAAGCCTTGTTCAATTTCATCCTCAGCTTGTGAATGCATATCGGCTGGTAAGTTTTCAAAGGCAAACAAGTGATTAAGCCCATGCTTGATTGTTTTCATATTCATGACAGTCTCCCCTTGTTCCTCAATTTGATTGAATTGACTCACACTTTTAAGCTAGTCCCTTATATGAAAATCTTATGTTATTTTTTGTAAATCTGATATAGCGCATTTGGATGAAAAATGATGAAGTTTTAGCTTACATAAAAGTTACACGTGTTTTTACGCTTAGCGAAATTTCTATAAAAGTATTGGTATACAAACATGAAAATAGAATTTAAAAAGTTTAAGAACAAATGATTATTCAAAATAAAAAAATTGAGAAAATTTATAAATATCAAACAAAAGAAATTTTCTTAAACAAAACCAGCCTAAGGGCTGGTTTTGTTTTTAGATTAGTAAGGGTGCTTATTTAGTAAAGTCACCTCGTAAATCTGACAAGATGAGAGAAGGGGCTACCGTCACTATATCAAATGCCATCGCTAAAGGATAAAGCGCCATACGCGTTACACGTTTAAACGGATGTTTCTTGGTTATTTCATCTTTTTGTTGTAAGGCGATTGGATATGGAGTTGGAATCGTTTGTTGAACTTTTAAAGTAGGACTGGTTTGATAAATTTGGCCTTTAAAACGAATAATAGCGTAGGGATATAAAAGCTGTGTTTGGTTCTCCATAACCATAAAATGATTTTTAAAACCTAAATTTTTTAAATTTTCTTTCTGTTGATCAGAAAGTTTTGAAGCGGGAATATTGTATTGAAACTTGAGTTCACCATGAAAATGCGTAGGGTCATCCATTTCAAGTAGCAGAGGAGATGGAATAATTAAAGTTCTTTGATTTACAGGAATATTTTTAATGATATTTAAAAATTCCGAACTTCCTTCCGTCATTAAATAATTAAAGTCTTGTCCTATAAATACGACGCCTTGTTCTTGCTGGTTTTTAATGGTTTGCCCCAGTGCAATAATTTGATCTGTCTTTAAAATAGTTGTTTGGACCTCAGTCGTCTCATTCGGAAGGGCAGTCGATAAAATAGAAGTTGCACATCCACTTAAGCCAAGACAAGTTACTAGTAGGCTAGTGGTCAATGTTTTATACATGAACATTACTCTTAAAAATTATTTTTAAAAAACTTAGGAAACATCTGGGTTAAGAATGGAACCCATAAATCAACGTTTTGTAATTTTATTACATGTAGCTCGCCTGCTATAGTTGCTTCGTGCAATTTCTAACAGCCATGGTGTACTGTTGCCACGTTCTGCAATTTTCATGTCCGTCTTATTCTGTTTGCTTATATTCCAGAGTTTATGGAATATAGCAGCGGCTTTTTGCGCGCATGAAAATCAAGAAAAAGCACTACATCATTTTGGTCATCATGCAGCTTTAAATGTATATCAAACGTCTTCACATACCCATGTTGAACATACTGAGACTTTAGATGCTGCTCATAAAGCACCTTTAAACTTACAAGACCATCATGATCATTTACCGACATGTTTTCATGTCGTCATGACAGAAGTTGCAAAACAAGCTCAAACCCCTGTTTTGCATGTGCATGAACTTTCACAAATTTATCATTGGTCTAATTCTTACCAGTCTCCACATCTTAGTGCCTTAAAACCGCCTCCTGTTTTAACCCCGCTATAGGTGGGGTAGCCAAAAAAAGCCCACCGCATCTTTTATTTATTGCGGGGCTAAAACATGTCTTCTATTTTTTCAAATCGGGTGAACCATCCCGACTTATTGGGTTGTAACGTTAAGATAACGTTGAAAAAGGTTGTAACCATCTCAAGCCTGTCTATTGTCATGTTATTGGCGGGACAAATGGCAAATGCTGCTTCTGATATTCAACAGGGCTCTTATACCCAAAAAGCAGCTTTTAGTTTTGAACAGGCATTAGCGCGAGCACAAAGCTATCAAACTCAACAAGGTGTCTGGCAGGCACAGCAGCAAATGGCTGAGGCGCAATTAAAACAAAGTCGCTTATGGGCAAATCCAAGTCTTTCTATTGAGCAAACAGGTTTGCAGAGTGACCAAGAAAAAGAACTCGCGATCGGCATCTCTCAGCCTTTAGATATTTTTGGGCAGCGTAAGGCCGCACAGCATTTAGCTAAAGTAGAAATGTCAAAGGTTGACTTGGCCGAACAACGTTATAAGGCTGAGCTTGAGTTAATAGTTAAATATTTCTGGTCACAAGTGGCCTTGCTTGAACTTGAAAAGTCTCTCATTGGAGAACAGTTAGCAGTTAGCCAAGAGAACTTGTCTGCATCGGAAAAGCGTTATCAGGCAGGGAGTATTGCTCAGGTTGATGTAGATCGGGTACGTATGTCTCACTTGGAAAACCAGCGTTTATATCAGCAGGTCGATTTGAAACTACAAGTTGCTAAACAGCAACTGGCCAACTTATGGGGCGGTGATTCAAATCAGATCCAACTATCTCAAAGTTCTAATCAGCTGTGGGTATTGGCAGCGGATGTAGAGTCTGGTCAAGATCGACAAAACAATTTGCTAGAGCGCTCTTTTCAACTAGATGCTCTTGCGCAGCAAGCCACTATTCAACAGCTGAAGGCAAAAGCAAGACCACAACCTGCGGTAACTTTGGGGGTGAATAACACTCGTTCCCCAGAGCAGCGTACGGAAAATCAAATCCGCTTAGGGGTGGAAATTCCTTTAAATCTTTTTAATCGTCAACAATACGGAATCAAGATTGCTCAGGCCAAACAAGAGCTGTCTCAACGACAACAGAGCTTTTATCGACAGCAGAATCAAGTGGATATTGAAACTCTGATGTCAGAGTTAAAAGGCTTACATATTCAGTTCAAGCAATTAAATGATCAGCAAGTTCCTCTTGCCGTTCAGGTTCAACAAAAAACATTGCAAGGTTTCCGTTTGGGTAAGTTTGCCGTTACCGATGTGCAGCAAGCCACAATGCAGTTGCAAGATGTGCGCTTACGTAAAGTCGAGCTATTAAAACAGGCTTGGCAAAATTCAATTGAAATTCAAAGTTTACGTCTAGGGCTAGAGCCAGAACAGATCATGGCGAAAGATGCCTTAATGCAACTTAATCAACGTGCTTGGCAACAAGCTCAAACTTTTCCAACTCAGGCAGGAGAATAATAATGTCGGCAAATTTAAAGAAAAATTCTCAATGGCTTTGGGTTGGAGTAATTGCTGCCATTACTGCAATATTAATTGGTTTACTGGTTTTAAATTCAAAAAATAAATCTAATTCTTCGGAACCATCGGAAGGCCACGGCCATGCTGAAGAAGAGGGTGAAGAGCACCATGATGAGGGAGAAAAACCACTACTACTCACTGCTCAGCAAATGCAGGAACAAAATTTAAAAATTGAACAAGCTGAACTAGGTGAAGTTCCTCAACTTCAGACTTATCCAGGCAAACTAGTAGTCAATACAGACCGCCAAGCCCATGTTTCGCCAAGTTTTAGTGGTCGTGTCGAAGCGGTGTATGTTGAACTAGGACAACAAGTTAAAAAAGGCCAGGCACTTGCAAGCTTATTAGTGCCAGATTTAGTCGATCAGCAAGCCAATTTGCAAATAGCCCAGTCTAATCTTGAGTTAGCACGTCAGGACTATGAGCGTGAACGTAGCTTATGGTCTCAAGGAATTTCAGCGAAACAAGATTATCAACGAGCTTATAACGCTTATCAGCAAGCACAAATTCAGGTTAAAGCAGCTCGCTCACGCTTAAGTGCATTCGGGGCAGGTTCTGGTTCAGCAGGGCGTTATACCTTAACAGCGCCAATTGCGGGTATCGTGAGTAATAAGGATATTGTAGTGGGTGAAAACGTACAGTTAGCAGATCAGCTTTTTATTATTAATCAGCTTGATCAGTTATGGCTGGAATTCATTTTACCAAGCAATGCAAATATCAATGTACAGCCAAATCAACAGATTGAATTTAAATCTTTACAAACTGGGAATTCTTTTTCTGCTCAGGTTCAAAGTTTAACAACAGAGGCAGATGCTCAGACTGGACGCTTACAAGTACGTGCCAAAGTTTTGGCAAATAGCAGTGAGCTGCGTCCAAACTTGATGGTTAATGTTGAGCTAAATGCAGGATCAACACAAAAAGTGACTCGTGTAAAAGCGCAAGCAGTTCAACAAGTTGAAGGTAAAGACGTTATCTTTACACCAAAAATAGTCAAAACAGGTTTTGAGTTTGAACCTGTGACTGTACAGCTGGGCCAACGTTCTAAAGATGGTCAATGGGTTGAAGTTGTAAAAGGAATTAATCCAAGCCAGCGCTATGTTGTAGAAGGCAGCTTCTTACTGAAGTCCGAATTGGAAAAAGGAGAGGCTGAGCATGGACATTAATAAACCTGAGCTGCCCAAGCCAGAAGGACTGTTTGACAGAGTTATTCAGTTTGCTATTCAAAATGCCATTTGGGTCATGCTTTTTGTTCTGGCGTGGATTGGTGTTGGCATTTGGAGTTATCAAAAACTCCCTATTGATGCTGTTCCAGATATTACCAATACCCAAGTCCAGATTAATACTCAAGCCAATGGGTATACCGCTTTAGAGGTTGAACAGCGGATTACCTATCCTATTGAAAATGCGATGGCAGGAATTCCAAATCTGGAACAAACTCGCTCCATTTCTCGTTATGGGCTTTCCCAAGTCACCATCATTTTTAAAGACGGAACCGATATTTATTGGGCAAGACAACTGATTAATCAGCGTTTACAAGAAGCGGACGGACAGCTACCTGAATCGGTTGACCCCGTGATGTCTCCTGTTTCAACGGGACTGGGTGAAATTTACCAATGGGTGGTAAAAGCAAAATCTGGTGCTAAAAAAGCAGATGGCACGACCTATACAGCCATGGATTTGCGTGAAATTCAGGACTGGATTGTACGTCCTCAATTGCAACGTGTGAAAGGCGTGGCTGAAATTAACAGTATTGGTGGCTACAACAAAACCTATATTGTGTCACCTGATTTAAAACGTTTGCAGCAGCTTCAAATTTCAATCAATGAATTTCAAACTGCTCTGCAAGAAAACAATGAAAATCGCGGTGCAGGTTTCATTGAAGAAAACGGAGAGCAACTTACTGTTCGTGTACCAGGCATGTTAAGTAGTGTTGAAGATATTCAAAACATTACTGTGAGCACCAAAAGTGGATTACCAATTCGCGTGGCAGATGTGGCGAATGTCTCTATTGGGCATGATTTAAGAACAGGGGCTGCAACTTACAACGGTGAGGAAACTGTTCTTGGCATTGCCATGATGATGATGGGAGAAAATAGCCGTACCGTTGCTCAGGCGGTTGATACCAAAATTAAGGAAATTCAGCCTACATTACCTAAAGGTGTGGAAATCGAAACGGTTTATGACCGAACGAGTTTAGTAAACAAAGCAATTACAACCGTACAGAAGAACCTTGTTGAAGGTGCAATTCTGGTTATTGTGATTTTGTTTATTTTTCTAGGAAATTTTCGAGCTGCTTTAATCACAGCCTGCGTTATTCCACTTTCGATGTTATTTACCCTGACAGGTATGGCTGAACAAAACATTAGTGCCAACCTCATGAGTTTAGGAGCGCTTGATTTCGGGATTATTATAGATGGTGCTGTTGTTATTGTAGAAAACTGTATTCGACGTCTGGCAGAAGCACAGCATGCTTTACATCGGCCTCTTACGCGGTCTGAACGATTCAAAGAAGTTTTCCTTGCAGCAAAACAGGCCCGTCGCCCACTGATTTTTGGGCAAATGATTATTTTAGTGGTCTATTTACCTATTTTTGCCCTATCTGGTGTTGAAGCCAAAATGTTCCATCCAATGGCGATGACAGTGGTGATGGCATTATTGGGTGCCATGATTCTTTCTGTGACATTTGTACCTGCGGCAGTTGCTCTTTTTGTTACGGGTGAAGTGAAAGAAAAAGAAACACGTTGGATGTTGCTTTTAAAGCAGAAATACCGAGATATCCTCGATCAGGCTTATCAACTTAAAATTGTGGTCGTTAGTTTTGCATTAAGTATTTTAGTTCTCACAGGTGTATTAGCTACCCAAATGGGTAGTGAATTTGCTCCGCAGCTCAGTGAAGGTGACTTTGCCCTGCAGCAAATGCGTTCACCAAGTACTGGTCTCGAGCAATCACTGCGAATGCAGGAAAATACTGAAAAGCTCATTTTGAAAAACTTTCCAGAGGTGAAAGCTGTTTTTGCTCGAACAGGGACAGCTGAGGTTGCAACTGATGTGATGCCGCCTAATATCTCTGATGCGGTCATTTTGCTTAAACCGCATGATCAATGGCCAAACCCGAAAGAGACGCTAAGTGAGCTACGTTCACGTATGGAAGCTTTCTTGGCAACCTTACCGGGTAATAACAGTGAGTTCTCTCAACCGATTGAGCTACGCTTTAATGAGCTAATTTCAGGGATTCGTAGTGATATTGGCGTCAAGATTTTTGGCGACGATATGCAAGTACTTAATGAGCAGGCACAAGCACTCGTTCAGAAAGTGCAAAAAATTTCAGGCGCTACCGCGGTTAAGGTAGAACAAACTAGCGGTTTACCGGTGCTGAGTGTCGAAATTAATCGTCCTCTGGCCGCGCAATACGGATTATCTGCCAAAGCTATTCAAGATATTGTTGCTGCAAGTGTTGGTGGACAAAATGTTGGACAGATTTTACAAGGCGATAGACGATTTGATTTTGAAATTCGCCTAGAAGACCAGCAGCGTACCATCCAAAACTTAGCTCAACTTCCGATTCAGTTGCCAAATGGTGGACTTATCCAACTTCAAGATGTAGCTAAAGTTGAACGTACCTCAGGCCTAAATCAGGTGGGACGTGAAAATGGGAAGCGCCGTGTCATTATTACTGCGAACGTAGAAGGCCGTGACTTAGGGTCATTTGTTCAAGAGTTAAGAACAACACTCGCAAAAGAACAACTGCCAGCGGGTTATTGGTTGGAATATGGCGGTCAGTTTGAAAATTTAGCTTCAGCTGCTGCACGAATGAAAATAGTTGTTCCATTGGCGCTTGCTATGATTTTCATTCTGCTCATGGCTGTATTCCATAATGTGAAAGAAAGCTTACTGGTGTTTAGCGGTGTGCCGTTTGCTTTGTCGGGTGGTCTGATTGCCCTTTGGCTAAGAGATATTCCACTGTCCATGTCGGCTGGTGTTGGGTTTATTGCCTTATCCGGCGTCGCTGTTTTGAATGGTCTGGTAATGCTGAGCTTTATTAAAGAGCTTAGAGAAAAATTTGATATTCAAACAGCCACGTGGAATGGGGCGATCTTACGTTTAAGACCGGTACTCATGACGGCTTGTGTTGCTTCACTTGGTTTTATTCCAATGGCTTTGGCAACAGGAACTGGTGCAGAAGTTCAGCGGCCTTTGGCAACAGTGGTTATTGGTGGCATTATTTCATCTACGATATTAACTTTGGTTTTATTACCGGTCATTTATCGATGGATGAATGAAGGCAAGACAAAAAGTGTTGAGCATTCATAATGTCATCGATTTGAGATATCTTTTTTGATTACAAAATTTAAGTCGAAAAAGTGTTTGTAAGAGTTAAAGGTAATGATGTCTTCATCTTTACTTTTAACTCACCATAAAGATAAATAAAAAGGAGTCCGCAAAATGGGTGGACATCATGGTCATGATCATAGTCATGCTGTAGTGACTGAAGGTAATGCTAAAAAATTAACGATTGCCTTGGCGCTTACCACGACATTCTTAATTGTTGAGGTGATTGCAGGTTTAATCACACAAAGTTTGGCATTGCTCTCTGACGCTGCACATATGTTTACAGATGCAGCTGCTTTAGCAATTGCTTTGGTTGCCATACAGATTTCTAAACGTCCTGCCGATAATAAACGTACTTTCGGTTATCAGCGCTTTGAAATTCTGGCCGCTTTATTTAATGCACTTATGCTTTTTGTGGTGGCAATTTATATTTTATATGAAGCCTATATCCGCTTTTCGCAGCCACCTGAAATTCAAAGCTTGGGAATGTTGATTGTCGCGACCATTGGTTTGGTAATAAACCTCATCTCAATGAAAATTCTTATGTCGAGTGCCAATAACAGCTTAAATGTGAAAGGTGCTTATCTAGAAGTATTGAGTGATGCACTAGGCTCAGTTGGCGTTATTATTGGTGCAATTATTATTTACTTCACTAATTGGTACTGGATTGACACGCTTATTGCGGTACTGATTGGATTTTGGGTGTTGCCAAGAACATGGGTTTTACTTAAACAAAGTATTAATATTTTGCTCGAAGGTGTACCCGAAGAAGTCGATATTGAAAAGCTACGTGCAGATTTACTTTCATTAAATGGTGTGGAGAGTATTCACCAACTCAAAGTCTGGGCGATTACGTCTAAAAATATCCATTTAACCGTACACTTATTTGCGCCTGAAGCTGACCGTAACAAGCTCTATCAAGATGCAGTTGAAATGCTTTCTCATGAGCATGGTATTGGTGAAGTGACATTGCAAATTGAAGATGATGCTGAGATCAACTGTCAGCATATTGCTCAACATGCTTCACACGAACATAACGATAATGACAAGACGCATTCACATCAGCATTAAGCTGATGTGAATATAGTTTTAAATTTCCCACTCATGATTGCAGTCACGACATTTCCAATGTTTTTGTGACTGCATAAATGCTTGCATAGACAATTTAAAATCAGGCAAATCGCGCCAGAACATAAAACCTGCACCTACAGTAACCACAAATGCAACTACTGTTGCAATTTGAAGAGAGCTGCCTGCACCATTGCCAAAAATCCACATAAAAATACTAATCACAACCAAGAGTAAAAGTACAAAAATGGCAGGAACTAAAATCACTAAGCTTTTAGGCACAACAGGTTTAGCACTATTAACACCTTGGCTCACCGGCATAATTTTAACACTTTGACATTGAGGGCAACGATATTGCATGACAGCTCCACATTAAATTTGAATCTATTCTAACGGAAATGCAAAGAAAGAAAAAAATTTGTAGCTGATTAAAAAGTTGAGGTGAATATCCGATATAAAATACTTTTTTGAAACAAGGATATATAAAAAAACGATGATTTATGCGTACACATAAAAATTAAAATAATGCTGTAGAGCATGCTAATCTAGATAAAAACCAAGTGTGTCCAACACTGGAAATGAGCTGAAATACTCATTAATAGGATGTGAAAGAAATATAAAAAGGAGAGGGACTTGGGTCAAGAAGATGACAATAAGTCGAAGCCTACAACGACATCAACAGTTTCAGGGAATCCTGACCCTATAAAACTGTCATTCTCACGCCGTTTGCTGCATAAAACATTACAGCATGCGCAAGACGCCGTCGGGTTTGCTAGTGATACTACACGTAATCTTGCTGAAGTTGCTGATGCAGCCTTAGATGCTTTGGATCAGGTGACATCTCATACAAAGCGTGGAGTGGTGGGCATGACCAACCTGGCAGCAGGGACTGTCAGAGATATGGTGTCTGAAACAAGTGAAACTGCAAGACAGGTTGCCTTAATCATGGCGCGTACTTTTCTAGGTAAAAGTACCTTGAATTTGTATTTGCCAGAAATGCTATTAAACAGTCAAATTCGTAAACGCATAGATCGTTCGGAAATTGATGATATTAAAGTTCAATGTGGCAATGATCGGTTTCAGGTTGAAATCGATGGGCACTATCACCGTTTTCTATATCGGCTTAGTTTAGATTTTCGAGTATTGGAATGCCGCATTGGACAAGAAAAGTTCTTACGCTTACGTCAAATGGATGAAAGTCTGGATGTGCAAATACGTCATGGTGGAACATTATCGAATTGGGCGGTTCGCCGTATTGGTCGAGTAGGTTTTGAAGTGATTAATATGTTGCCTATTCCATCGCTGATTAATCATTTGATTCGTGATATTCCGGGTATTCAGCGTGATGGTCATCGCATGTGGTTCATTGACCTTGAGCAAGCGGGTTTTATTGATTTCATTAATAACCGTTCATGGATGGTAGAAAAACTTTTAAATTTAACCGACTTTAGTATTCTACCGGGACTCAATATTTTAAGAGAAAGTCGTGAGCTTGTGCAGCAACTGGTAGATCAGTTCGAAATAAAAGGACTACGTGTTCAATCAGGCCGTCTGGAAGTTCAAGTTGGAATCGCAAATTAAATAAGTATGATGGGAAGCTGGTTTATGATCAGCTTTTTTTATTGTCTAGATAAGAAAAAAGCCACTGTCGTTATGCAGTGGCTTTTTAGAATTTGGCGTCCCTACGGGGATTCGAACCCCGGTTACCGCCGTGAAAGGGCGATGTCCTAGGCCTCTAGACGATAGGGACTTATATGAGGCATACATCTGAAAAATATTGGCGTCCCTACGGGGATTCGAACCCCGGTTACCGCCGTGAAAGGGCGATGTCCTAGGCCTCTAGACGATAGGGACGTTTCAGAGGTGGGCGTATATTAGGTCGATTTAATAAAAGTGTCAAATAGTTTTCTGAAGAAATATTAAAAAAATCAGTTAAGCGCTTAAAAATAACTCAAATTGTAGAAAATATATACGTTTATAGATGTTTTTTATTGGAAAGGCTCAATAATTGTTTTTACCACAGCATGATGCTGTAAGTAACCGACAATTTCATGAGGTTGGTTGGCAAAAGTAAAAATCTCTTGATTAATAATGGGGGGAGTAAAATTAAAAGGTGCCTCACTTAATGGAAAAGCGGTTAAAAAGTCATCTTTAGAATAAAAGTTATACCAGTCGCCCTTTAAGCATTTAGGACGTTCAATGGGAGTGGGGAGTTTGCTTTGTATGACGCGAAAAGAAAGAGGGGATGCTAAGGTAATAAAGCGCTGTACTGAAAACTGATAAGAAGGATCTGATAATAAATGATAGGCAATCACAGAACCCAAAGAGTGGGCGACTACAATACAATCTTCATCATCATGCATTTGTTTTAAAATTCTTTGATGAACCTCATACATAAAATCAGGATTAGATAAATACATATAAGTTTCAATCAAGAATTGCTGAATTAAGCTTTCATGTAATTTTGGAAAATTATTTAAAAGAACCACCATTTCCTTAAGAACGCGATCTTTCACCATCTGTGAAGTTAAATATAAACGCTCTGATAAGCTTTGTGCTGGTTGATCGGGTGAAAGAGGGAGATGGGGTATAAAAGGAGTATGTTCCTTGGGGGGTGATGGCTGATGATGTAAATGGATGGGTAAATGAAAATTAAAAGTTTTTGGAAGTAAAGTATTAAGATCAAGTTGATTGGATAATTGATACTTCGTCATTAAATCGCCATAAAATGGCATATGTATATGTAGATCTCTTAAATTAACTCTACAGTGCAATTGTTTTAAGCCCAGTTTAAATACTTTTAGCCAGTGCTCTTTTAAACGATGTGCTGTGTAATTCTGCTGATTCATCCCATGGATAAATATAATTTTCATTGTATACAAGGAATTGTTTTTTAATATAAATTTAAATCTACAACGGTAGATTATATAAAGCCAGTCTCTAAGCAAAAAAAAGTGTAGCTTTTTGCTACACTTTTTAAATTACAAATACTTAAGCTTTATTTCGATAGAAAATAAAGTAGCTGAGATAGCACAAGGCAGTAAAAATTAAGCAACCTATAAAGCCAGCACGCATTTCAGGGTCTGCTGCCATACTTAAACATGTAATAAAGCAGAAAAGAAAACCTAAAATTGGAACGATAGGGAATAACGGTGCTGCATATTTTAAATCGCTAACCGAATGTCCAGAACGGTACCATTGACGACGGAAATTGAACTGACTCAAACAAATACTCATCCAGACAATAACCATGGTAAAAGCTGCAACACCTAGCAAGTTTTTAAAGATGGTTTCAGGAGCAAATTGCTCTGATAATAAGCCTGGAATTGCACCGAACATCGTTACAACTAAAGCAACAATAGGTGTTCCGCTTTTTGAAAGTGTTGCAAATACACCCGGAAGGAGTTTTTGCTCCGATAAAGACCACATCATACGTGAAGCTGCATATAGTCCCGAGTTTGCGGCTGAGAGTAGTGCAGTAATAATAACAAAACGGATGATGTCATCTGCATATGGAATACCGATGTAATTAAATACGGTAACGAAAGGACTATTACTTACGTTATCACCACCTAAACCAGCAAGTTGGAAAGGAAGTAATGCACTAATTACAATAATAGTGCCCACAAAGAAAATCAGAAGACGCCAGATTGCAGCATTAATCGCTTTAGGGACATTCTGAGCAGGATCTTTAGTTTCGCCAGCAGCTACACCAATTAACTCTGTTCCAGAGAAAGCAAAGTTAACAATGAGCATAGTGGTGAAAATAGGAAGAAAACCGTGTGGGAACCAACCTTGGGCGGTTAAATTACTAAACAATGGAGCAGTTTGAGCGCCGTGGAAAGGAATTAAACCAAAAATTGCTAATAATCCAAGCACAATAAAAGCAATGACGGTAATGACCTTAACTAGCGCTAGCCAGAACTCTGACTCGGCAAATACTCGGGTTGAACTGATATTTAACCCGAAAATAGTTACTGCAAAAATAAGTGTCCAGATCCACATTGAAATTTGTGGAAACCATTCCTGCATAAGTAGAGCAGCGGCGGTAAACTCGGTTCCTAGCGTTGCTGTCCATGTTAGCCAGTACATCCATGAAATCATGTAACCTGTACTTGGACTAATGTACTTTCGAGCGTATGCGCCGAAAGAACCCGAAACGGGCATATGTACAGCCAGCTCGCCTAAACAGAGCATGACCATGTAAGCAATTGCACCCCCAAGAATATAGGCAATAATTGCGCCAATAGGTCCAGTTTGTGAAATGACTTCCCCTGAACCCAAAAATAAACCAGTACCGATTGCTCCACCTAGCGATAACATGACAAGGTGGCGGGTACTCATGGCTCTTTTTAAAGGTGCAGTACTGTTCTGATGCTGGGCATCTAGTTGTTTGTCAGATGGCTGCATATTACACATTGAGAGAATTTGAGAAAGACGCTATTTTAGATAAAATAGACAAATGTGCAATCAAGAAGCAGTCAAAGAATAGACAGGAAGATGACGATAGAGTCTTTAAAAGGAATTTTTAAAATAGAAAATGGCGTCCCTACGGGGATTCGAACCCCGGTTACCGCCGTGAAAGGGCGATGTCCTAGGCCTCTAGACGATAGGGACTTGATGAGGCAAACACAAAGGAGCTTGGTGGAGCCAAGCGGGATCGAACCGCTGACCTCTACAATGCCATTGTAGCGCTCTACCAACTGAGCTATGACCCCAGTTTGTGTGAGCGCAATATTAGGGTGAATGCGCTCACACGTCAATAAAAAAATGAATTAAGCTTCGCTAGTTGCTTCATTTTTCGGCAATTTTAAACTTTCATTAAGCTTTTCCCAGTTTTTTACCTCTTTTTTACTCGGTGCACCCACAATTTCTAGCGCATGTCGTAAGCGAGCAAAGGTTAAGTCAGGGCCAAGCGTAACCATTGACTGCATAACTGGTGTTGAACTTGTTGAGCCAGCAATTGCAATAAAGAATGTTGGCATGAAGTCACGTAATTTAATGCCCATCTGATTTGCCAAATCCATTAAAGTTTGGCTAACTGTGTCGTTATTCCAAGTAAACTGACTTTCAAGACGCCAAATTGCGAATTGTAAACTTTGACGAACTTGCTCTTGAGTCAATTTTTTACTTTCAAACATTTCAGCCGTAATTTGTGGCATATGGTTAAAGTAGAAACCAGCCCAATTTACCGCTTCAGAAAGTAAATTAATACGTGGTTGAATAGCGGCAGCAATGTCTTCTAAAGTGCTGCGATCACTTTTCCATGTCAATAAACGGTCTAATAGTTGTCCTGGGGTTAACCCTTTAATCCATTGACCATTTAACCAATTGAGTTTTTCAACGTCAAAAATTGGCCCACCTAGTGATACGCGTTGAATATCAAAGTTATCCATCATGTCTTGTAATGTGAAAACTTCTCTTTCATCCGGCATTGACCAACCCATACGGCCTAAATAGTTGAGTAAGGCTTCTGGTAAAACGCCGATATCACGGTAGTAGTTAATTGAGGTCGGGTTTTTACGTTTAGATAACTTCGATTTATCCGGATTACGAAGCAATGGCATATGGCAAAGCGTTGGCATTTCCCAACCAAAGTATTGGTAAAGCAATTGATGCTTCGGTGCAGATGGAAGCCATTCTTCTCCACGCAATACATGAGTGATTTCCATTAAATGGTCATCAACAACGTTAGCTAAATGGTAAGTTGGTAAACCATCTGTTTTAAGAAGCACTTGCATATCGACTTGTGCCCAAGGAATTTCAACTTCACCACGGAGTAAGTCGTTAAATTTACACACGCCTTCTTCAGGCACTTTCATACGGATAACATGAGGTTCACCCGCTTCAAGACGTCGAGCTACTTCTTCTTGAGACAACTTTAAACCACGACCATCGTATTTTGGTGTTTCGCCACGAGCTTGCTGCTCGGCACGCATTTGGTCAAGTTCTTCTGCTGTAGCAAAACAATAAAAAGCATGACCTTTTTCAACAAGTTCTAACGCGTATTGCTTATAAATTCCCATACGCTCTGATTGGCGGTAAGGAGCATGAGGACCACCTACATCCGGACCTTCAGACCAATTTAAGCCTAACCAGCGTAGAGAGTCTAAAATCATTTTTTCAGATTCTGGCGTAGAGCGAAGCTGGTCTGTATCTTCAATTCTTAAAATGAATTCCCCGCCATGCTGTTTCGCAAAACACATATTGAATAGGGCGATGTAGGCAGTACCAACATGTGGGAAACCGGTAGGAGACGGTGCAATACGAGTACGAACTTTCATAGTTAATGGGTCAAAATAAAAATTGGAACTATTATAACGAAAAAGCCCAGTATTCTGACGTTTTATTTAACGACAGTCTGGGCTGAAATTGAAACGATGAGGGGTCGTTTCAAATATTAAGAAGTGTGTGGCTGGAAGATTGCCTGAACAAAACGTGAAAAACGTTCATGCTGTGCTGCAAGAAAGTTTTGAGTTGGTGTAACACGGATAGTATTAAGTACTTTTAACTCATCATCTGTTGATGGAAGTACAATAGTGTTACGTTTTTGCTGATCTAAAGCTTTTTCAATAAGTGAAGACTGTTTATCTGAAAGACTTTTACTTGGTGTATCTTTCAGTACGGCTGCTGTAGACAGTTGCGATGCAAAACTAAGCACCAAACCCAAGCTTAAAGCTTTTCCATAATGAATTTTCATTTTCTGTTCATCCCCTCAGTACATTTCGTCTATTTTTTGAGTTTAACCAAATGTAAAATTACGGTAACGCTACGATTCAAACATAAATTTTAATAAAAAAGTAGAACTATGTCACACTTTTTACAAAAAATACCTTTATTTTACGCTGGTACCTTTAAATGTAGCCTATGTGTATCCATTACGTCTCATTATTTAACAAATTAATGTGTAGATAAAGTGAAGACTATAAATAAACTATAAGAATAATTACAAAACTTTTCAAAAAGGAGAAGGAAAAATTAGAGTTAACTATATCTTTTAAAGTGATTAGTAAAACATTTATTTATATAACTATCTGATTGAAAACTAAAAAAATAAAAATATAGTAGACGTTAAAAGTAAAATTGGTTTTTATAAATGAAAAGAATAGCAATAATTGCAGTCGCTACATATATGGGGTTGGCAGTAAGTGCTGTGCAGGCGGCGACTACATTTTTAAATGTTTCTTATGACCCAACTCGAGAGTTTTATCAGGAATATAATCAGGCATTTGGAAAGTTCTGGAAACAACGTACCGGACAGGACGTGGATTTTAAACAATCCCATGGGGGCTCAGGAAAACAGGCTCGTGCTGTGGCAACTGGTCTTGAGGCAGATGTGGTGACCTTAGCCTTAGCCAATGATATTGATGAAATTGTAAAAGCAGGCTTTATCCAGCCAAACTGGCAAAAAGAATTCCCTAATAATTCTGCACCGTATACCTCTACAGTTGTCTTTTTAGTAAGAAAAGGCAATCCGAAAAATATTCGTGACTGGAATGACTTAACTAAACCTGGTGTCGAAATTATTACGCCTAATCCAAAAACGGGTGGGGCACCGCGTTGGATTTATCTTTCTGCATGGGGATATGCTTTAAAGCAGCCGGGTGGAAATGATGCTAAAGCCAAAGAGCTGGTTAAAAAACTTTATCACAACGTTAAGGTGTTAGATTCGGGAGCGCGAGGCTCGCTTACTACATTTGCTGAGCGTGGAATTGGAGATGTTCTACTTTCTTGGGAGAACGAAGCACTATTGGCAACGAAAGGTCTCGATAAAGATAAATATGAAATTGTTTACCCATCAATTTCAATTTTGGCAGAACCATCTGTTGCCATTGTTGACAAAACAGTCGACAAAGACGGTAACCGTACTTTGGCAAAAGGTTATCTCAACTTTTTATACTCACCTTTAGGTCAAGAGTTGGCTGCTAAACACTATTTCCGTCCTCGCAACCCTCAAGTTGCTGCTAAATATGCAGCACAATTCCCAAAAATTAAATTATTTACGATCAATGATGTTTTTGGCGGTTGGGCAAAAGCTCAGAAAACCCATTTTGCCAATGGAGCCATCTTTGATCAGATTTATGATGGAAAGCAGTAGATAAAATATTGGTAGAGTAGAATTTTAAAAATTAGTTTACTTTTTTATAGTGAAGCAAGTGAACCTGAAAAGGTGAGCTTGCTTTTTTGTTTTGCTTAAAAAATGAAAAGAAAACGGTTTTCTCTATGAAAAATTAATATTTTCCTACAAAAAGCCGTTTGGTGTTAGCCATAAACAAGGTGATAATGTGCAGTTACATTTTTACGCTATGATTTAACTCCTATGTCGCATATTTCTGTCTTACTTTTTGAGACCGTTGAAAGCTTATTGGCAGATCGCACAACTGGGGTGTATATCGATGCAACCTTTGGACGAGGTGGGCATACGCGCTTGTTATTGTCGAAACTCGATGAAAACGCCCGAGTATATGCTTTTGATAAAGACCCTCAAGCTCTGGAAGTTGCGGCTGCTTTAGCACAAGAAGATCCAAGATTTACCATTATTCATGCAAGTTTTGCTGATATTAAGGAAAAAATGCAGGAAATTGGGGTGCAAAGTGTCGATGGAATTATGGCAGACTTAGGTGTGTCCTCTCCTCAACTCGACCAGGCTGAACGCGGCTTTAGTTTTATGCAAGATGGCCCGTTAGATATGCGCATGGATAACTCTAAAGGATTGACTGCTGCCGAATGGTTACTTGAGGTAGAAGAGGAAGATTTGGCAAATATCATTTATCAATATGGTGAAGAAAGATATAGTCGCCGTATTGCTAGAGCAATTAAACAGGCCGGAAAATTGGATACTACGGCGCAATTGGCTGAAATAGTAAAAACAGCCCATCCAAAATGGGAAAAGCATAAACATCCGGCGACACGTACGTTTCAGGCAATCCGTATTGCTATTAACAAAGAACTAGATGATATTGAAGTATTTTTACCGCAAGCTGTAGACTTGCTTAAACCAAAAGGGCGTTTGTCTGTGATCAGCTTCCATTCGCTTGAAGATCGGTTGATCAAACAGTTTATTCAAAAAGAATCAACTCTAGCAGAAGATTCTGGTTGGGGGATGCCTCAACAGCAGGTTGATACGAGAAGATTAAAGAAAATTTCACGGGTTCGTGCGAGTGAAGAAGAAGTAAAAGCGAATCCACGTTCACGTAGTGCATGGCTTCGGGTTGCTGAACGCTTGGAACAAAAAGGCGCGTAATGAAAAGCAGTGATGAAATCGAAACCACAGAAAATAAAGTGGTCAAAAAAGTTGTGGTATATGCAGTCATGGTGGCATTGGTTTTTATCAGTGCCATGATGGTGGTATTTCAAGTATTTGAATACCGTCATGATTATAGAGAGTTAAGCTCTTATATGCGTGAACGTGATGACCTCAATGCTGAATGGGGGCGTTTATTGATTGAGCAACAAACATTTGGTGCGACTGCTCAAATTGGTACACGTGCTGTAACCCAACTACGCATGTTTTCGCCACCTGCTGCAGAAACGGTGGTAATTTCTTTACCGATGACCTCAGAGCAAAATAAGTAAGGCCTTGCTGTATGGTAGATAAGCGAACAAAGCAAACACGAAAAAAACAGCAGTCTATTTCGGAAAAACCAAGTCTTGCCTTTGATATGTGGCGGTTTTATCTGCTCTGGGCGGTAGTGCTACTGTGTTTTGTGGTATTAATTGCACGTGCATTTTATGTTCAAGTCATTAATAAAGACTTTTTGCAAAATAAGGCCAATGCCAATATTTTGCGTACTGAACGTATAGAGGCTATGCGTGGAGTGATTAGTGATCGCCACGGTGTACCTTTAGCGATTAGTAGTCCAATCATGAAAATTGTGATTGATCCGCGTGATTATTTTGAGACCAAGCATTTATATGATCAAATTACGGCTGAACTAAAACAAGATCCAAACAACCGTAAATTAAAACGCCAATTGCCAGATAAAAATTTAAATCTTGATGAACTTGCCGACGTGGTGGGTGTTGATCGTGCTGATCTTAAAAAACAGATGAATGCGCGTCCGCGTTCTCGCTATCTGGTTTTGAAAAAAGAAGTACCTCCTCAGCAAGCTGACCTCATTATGAAAGGTAATTTCCAAGGGGTGTATGCAGAAAAAACTTATAAACGTTATTACCCGCAACCTCAGCCAAATGCCCAAATTATTGGTTTGACCAATAGTGAAGGTCAAGGAATCGAAGGCTTGGAAATGCAGTTGAATAAGCAACTGTCAGGTGTAGACGGTGAGCAAAAAATTATTCGCGATAAGCGTGGTAACCGTTTAAAAGTTTCTGAGGTAATTCGTGAGGGTGAACCTGGTGAAAATATCACTTTAAGTATCGACTCACGTTTGCAATACATTATGTACCGTGAATTAACGGCTGCAGGTGTGGCTAACAATGCGCGTTCAGCAACGGCGATTGCAGTTGATGTTAAAACGGGTGAAATTCTGGCAATGACCAGTTGGCCATCTTATAACCCGAATGATAAGAATGGCTTATCAAATAAAGATGCTATGCGTAACCGTGGTGCGATCGATATGTTCGAGCCAGGTTCAACCATGAAACCTTTTACTATTTCTGCAGCTTTAGAAACTGGTCAATATACGCCAAATACGATTGTAAATACCTCTCCTGGCTCAATGCGTTTAGGCTGGCATACTATTCGTGATACCCATAACTACGGGGCTTTGACCGTAAGTGGTGTCATTATTAAGTCTTCAAACGTGGGTTCTGCAAAAATTGCATTATCACTTCCGAAAGAAACCTTGCCGAGCTTCTTTAATCGTGTTGGTTTTGGTAAGCGTTCTGCAGTAAGGTTCCCTGGGGAAAGTTCAGGTCTGGTTTTACCTGTTAATAAATTAAATTCTTCTCAAATCGGGACCATGGCATATGGTTATGGCTTAAACGCGACAATCCTTCAATTGGCTCAAGGTTATGCCATGCTTGCAAATCATGGTGTCAAAATGCCATTAAGCTTGCATAAACTAGATCAGCCACCTAAAGGTGAGCAAGTTTTAAATCCGAAAATTGCCGATCAAGTTTTGTTAATGCTTGAGCAAGTGACTATGCCGGGTGGTACTGCAAAACAAGCCAATATTCCTGGTTATAGGGTAGGTGGTAAAACAGGTACTGCACATAAATTGCGTGCAGATGGTAAAGGATATTCAAATAATGAGTATCGTGCCTTATTTGCGGGTGTCGCACCAATTAGTGATCCACGTTTAGCTGTTATTGTAGTGGTGGAAAATCCACAAGGTCGTTATTACGGTGGTTTGGTTGCCGCTCCAGTTTTTGCTCGTATTATGCAAGAGTCGTTGCGCTTAATGAATGTGCCGCTTGATAAGCCACTTAATACTCCAGAAAATCCTATTCGCAGGTAAGCTATGACTGTTTCTTTTCAAGAAATTCATCCAATCGAAATTGATGCTCAATGGCCTCAACAGCCATTTCACGGCTTTAGTTTAGATAGTCGTAAAGTTGAAACGGGCCAAATTTTTATTGCTTTGACAAGTTATAGCCAGCCTGAAAAAACGCGTACATTTGCTGAAGCGGCTTTAGCAAATGGAGCGTTGGCTGTCATTAGCGAAACCGAATTAGGTGTAGCAAATGAATGGGTATGCCCTGATGTGCGTCAGCGCATGGGAGAGTGGCAAAAACGTTATTTGCAACAGGCTGATGTAGTAAAACCTTTACGGGTTATTGCTGTAACAGGCACAAATGGTAAAACAACAATTTCTCGTTTAATTGCTGAGTTAATTAGTTCACAACAGCAGCGCTGTGCAGTGATGGGGACAACAGGGAATGGTATTTTACCTAACTTAACGCCTTCTACGCATACTACCCTCGACGCTCTACAGTTACAAAATGCGCTACATGATTATGCTAAACAGGGAGCAACCTTTGCTTCTTTAGAAGCAAGTTCACATGGTCTTGAACAAGGTCGATTAAACGGTTGCGATATTGAAATTGCTGTTTATAGCAACTTAAGTCGTGACCATCTGGATTATCACGGCACTTTAGAAGCTTATGCAGAAGCGAAGGCGCGTTTATTTCAGTTTAATTCGTTAAAAGTCGCTGTTATTAATTTAGATGATGCACATGCTGACTTGATGATTAAATCCGCCCAAAATAATCCAGCACAACCTAAAATCTTAACTTACTCGCTTACTCAAAATACAGCTGATTATTACATTACCGATTTAAGCTATAGTTTGGCGGGTGCAACTTTTAATTTAGTAAGTCAGCAAGGTTCATTTGCGGTAGAAAGCCCATTATTAGGTCATTTCAATGTTGAAAATTTGATTGCCGCACTCATCGCTGCTGAGCAAGCTGGTTTCGATTTACAGGCATTGGTTAATTTTGTTCCTAAACTAATTGGTGCACCAGGCCGAATGCAAGTTATTCGTGATGATGAGCGATTATTTGTAGTGGATTATGCGCATACCCCAGATGCATTGATTCAAGTGCTTAAAACATTAAAGCGTCATGTTTCGAATCAGCTTTGGGCGGTGTTTGGATGTGGTGGTGACCGTGACCGTGGTAAGCGTCCACTCATGACTCAAGCAGCTTTGGATGGCGCAAATCCTGTTATTCTGACTTCAGATAATCCAAGAACAGAAGACCCTGAACAAATTTTTGCTGATATGAAGCAAGGAATCGATTTTTCAGGGCATCGTATGCATGAAATTCATGACCGCCGTGAAGCAATTAAATTTGTTGCAGAGCAAGCTCAAGCTGGTGACATTGTAGTGATTGCCGGCAAAGGACATGAAAATTATCAAGAAATTAATGGTGTGCGTCACTGGTTTGATGATGTGGTTGAAGTGCGTTCCGCGATTGATGCCCAACATCATACGGTAGACGCTGCTTACCCTGCACAATAGGAAAAATTATGCATACTTCAACCACCAGTACCGTGCCTTTGGAACCGTGGACAGCTCAACAATTACAACAGGCAACACAGGGTTACTGGCATAAAGACCAGATCCCTCAAACTGAAATTAAACGTATTTTGACTGACTCGCGTCATGCAGAAAGTGGGGATGCCTTTTTAGCACTAAAAGGAGAACGTTTCGACGCGCATAATTTTGTCGCGCAAGTGGTTGCAAATGGTTGCCAAGTCGCTATTGTCGAGCGGCCTATAGATGCAGAAATTGCTCAGCTTGTAGTTGCCGATACTCGTTTGGCTTTGGGGCAGCTTGGTGCGTATCGTCGTGAACAAAATGCTCAATTGAAAGTAATTGCTTTAACGGGTAGTAGTGGTAAAACAACCACCAAAGAAATGCTAGGAAGTATTTTGTCTCGTTTAGCACCTACATTGATTACCCGAGGCAATTTAAATAATGACCTTGGTGTGCCGATGATGTTGCTTGAGCTTCGAAAGGAGCATCAGTATGCGGTGATGGAACTTGGTGCAAATCATCAAGGTGAAATTGATTACACATCAAAACTTGTTCAACCGCATGTTGCTGGCATTTTAAATATTGGAACTGCTCATTTGGGTGAGTTCGGCGGGCGTGATGGCATTTGCCGCGCTAAATCAGAAATCTATCGTCATATTTTACCTCAGGGCATTGCTATTGTTCCGCAACAAGATGACTTTACTGCTGAGATTCGTGAAGCAGCCAAAAGCCATCAAATCATGAGCTTTGGTGCTGGTGGTGATGTCTTTGCTACAGAGATTGAATTGTTGCCACAATCTGCCAATTTCCAGTTACATACGCCTCAAGGTTCAAGTTTTGTAAGACTGCCGTTTGCGGGTGAGCACAATGTGCAAAACGCAACTGCAGCAGTAGCATTTGCTTTGGCGTTAGGTGTTAGCTTGGAAGATATCGTAAAAGGTCTAGAGCAAGCACAAGGTGCAAAAGGTCGTTTGAATTTTATTCAAAAAGCGCCTCATTTATTTATTGATGATACTTATAACGCCAATCCAACATCTATGCGTGCTGCGGCACAAGTATTACTTCAGCAAAATGGCATTAAAGTCATGGTGATGGGTGATATTGGGGAGTTAGGTGATAGCAGTTGGCAAGAACATCACGATTTAGGTCGCGATCTTGCTGAGCTTCCTTTAGACCATATTATTGCAGTTGGGCAGTTTGCCTCAGCAGCTCTCGAAGGCGCAGGTCTTCATTCTACTAAATTGAAAGCATTTCAGACTCAAGCTGAGGCGCTTCCATTTTTAATCAATCTAATCCAAACACATCAACCCCAGTCCATGAGTTTCCTGTTTAAAGGTTCTCGCTTTACTCATATGGAAACGTTGATGGCTGATTTGATGGAGAAACTTTAAATGCTGTTATGGTTGTTTGAACAACTTGCGGGCTATCACAGTTCGTTTCAGGTTGTTCGTTATTTAACATTACGTTCTTTACTCAGTGTATTAACGTCACTGACCATTGGTTTGGTTCTCGGACCAATCATGATTCGTAAATTACAAGCGTTAAAATACGGTCAGGCAGTAAGTTCGTTTGCTCCTGAAAATCATGCTAAGAAAATGGGTACACCGACCATGGGTGGGATTTTAATTCTGCTCTCAATTGGTATTAGTACTTTATTGTGGGCTGATTTATCTAACCCTTATGTTTGGATTGTACTTGGTGTAATGGTTGTGTTCGGTGCGGTTGGCTGGGCAGATGACTGGATTAAAATTCGCTATAAAGATAATGCAGGTCTACCTGCCCGTAAGAAGTTTTTCTGGACTTCTGTCGCATCGCTGGGTGCTGGTATTGCGTTATATTTAATTGCTACCCAACAATCTAATGCAGAATACACAGCAAATATGCTGGATTTATTGATTCCTTTCTTTAAGAATCTTTCAATTCCGCTTTCTATTGTTCCTTTAGGTTTAGCATTTATTGTATTTACCTATTTAGTAATTAATGGTGCCTCTAATGCGGTTAACCTAACTGATGGTCTAGATGGTTTAGCCATTATGCCAGTAGTTATGGTAGCGACGGGCTTAGGCGTATTTGCTTATTTATCTGGTGATATTCGTTTTGCCAACTATTTGCATATTCCTTATGTGAAATATACCTCTGAACTTGTGGTGATCTGTTCTGCCATGATTGGTGCGGGTTTGGCATTTCTTTGGTATAACGCACATCCGGCGCAAGTTTTTATGGGTGATGTGGGCGCTTTAGCTCTAGGCGCAATGCTTGGAACCATTGCCGTTATGGTTCGCCAAGAAATCGTATTTGCAATTATGGGCGGTGTTTTCGTTATGGAAGCGGTATCGGTATTCCTGCAAATCGGCTCATTACGAATGCGGAATAAGCGCGTATTCTTGATGGCACCTTTGCACCATCACTATGAAAAACAAGGCTGGAAAGAAACCCAAGTAGTCATCCGTTTCTGGATTATTACGATTATGCTGGTTGTTTTAGGCCTAATGACCTTAAAATTGCGCTAGAACTTATTTTGGTGTCAATATAAAGCCAGTTTCTACTGGCTTTTTTTATTGGAGAGGTAAATGACAAAAGTTGCTGGTCTAGACCAATTATCTGTAATTAATCAAAAAGTAGTTGGAGAGGGCGAAGTCTTACCTCAAGTTGTGCTTAAAGATGGAAGTCAGGTGCAAACAGGAACTGTCGCGACGATGCTGCATAATATTGAACTCTATAATGCGGGGCAAAGAGGGCAAATTGAAGAAGAGTTGAAGATCGCAATTCCAACTTTAATTAAAGTGGGCTTATTTGATTTGTTTGAAGTAGAGGAATGGATTAAGGGAACAAATGCAGGCCGTACATTTGTTGGAATGCACGCTAAGGCTTATTTACAACAAAAAGAACAAGAGAATAATTAAACGTGACTACGCAAAATTTAATGTGCCCTGTGTGTCGTCAACGACTTGAGCTGGTAAGCAAAACATGGCGGTGTGAACAGGGCCATAGCTATGACATTGCAAAGCAAGGTTATGTGAACTTACATGTTGTACAGCACAAACATAGTAAAAATCCGGGAGATACTCCTGAGTCTGTAGATGCGCGCCGTGCTTTCTTACAAGGTGGCTATTATCAACCTTTACAGCAAGCAGTAGTTCATTTGCTGAAAGATCTTAAAGCTAAAATGGTACTTGATATTGGCTGTGGTGAGGGCTATTACACCAGTGCAATGCAACAGGTCGTTGAACAGTGTATAGGTGTAGATATTGCAAAAAATGCAGTACAACGCGCAGCAAAGTTAAATGACAAAGTGACATGGGTGGTTGGTACAGGAGCAACTTTACCTGTCATCGATCAAAGCATGGATGTGTGTACGAGTCTTTTTAGCCCGATTCCCCAAACGGAAATTCTGCGTGTTTTAAAAGATGATGGTTATTTAATTGTTGTGACTCCGGCAACCGATCATTTGTATGCGATGCGTGAGGCGTTGTTTGAACAGGTTAATCCTCACACACCACAGAAATTTGTTGAACAACTACAAGATTTATTTGAGTTGAAAGAACAACAAGTTATTGATGCTCCTTTAGTACTTGACCAGCAAGCTTTAAAAAATCTTATTGCTATGACTCCCTATGCTTATAAGGCATCTCCAGAACGTCGTATACAATTAGAACAGAAAGCACACTTACAAGTGACCGCATCTTTTCAAATTTATCTTTTTCAAAAGCGTAATAAAAAAGCCATCTAACGATGGCTTTTTTATTTTTACTCAATTTGATTAATCAAGTTTTCTAATTCATCTTTTTCACGCTTCGGCGCTGCCCCTTGCGAAGGTTTCATTGTTGGAGGGGTTGTCTTGGAAGGAATCACAATTTCCTCACCAGGTAAGTCATCGAAGTCATTATTGGTGGTTTTAGGTTGTGGTGGTGCAGGACGATAGAGTGGACGTGCTAATGGAGGGGCAGCACGATATGTTTTCTTATCGCCTACTTCAGTTGTGACTTCTTGCTTATCGCGAGAAATAGGTGCCTGAGCATCTTTTTCTAAACGAACCCAAGCAGCTGGTGTACCTTGCAATGCTTGACCCATAAAGTTAATCCAGATCGGTAATGCAGCAATACCACCATACTCACGGCGACCAAGTGTAGTCGGCTGGTCAAAACCAACCCATGTTACAGTTACTAACTTGCCATTAAAACCTGCAAACCATGCATCTTTTGCATCGTTAGTCGTACCTGTTTTACCTCCTAAATCACTACGGCCAATTTTAAGTGCAGCACGACCTGTACCATGCTCAATTACGTCACGTAAGATATTTGCCATGTCATAAGCAGAGCTTGATTTTAAAATGCGCTGAGCTTGACGATATTGACTGTTATTTTTGTCCGTCTGTTTAAGATTAAGTTGTTTGGTTGTCTTTTCTTTCTGCTCTAGCTCTTTATTTGTGACTTCAACAACTTGATCGTCTGGAGTAGTTACCTGTGCATCGTCAGTTGTCTCAGGAGCATTAATACATGGAATACATGCATATTCTGGCTTGGCTTCGTAAATGACTTTACCGTATGCATCTTCAATACGCTGAATAAAATGCGGTTGAACACGGTAACCACCGTTTGCGAATGTTGCATAACCAGTTGCCATTTGAATTGGTAATACTTGAGGCGTACCTAAAGCAATGGTGTAGTTACGTGGAATTTGATCCTCTTGTAAACCAAAATCCATGAATAATTGGCGAGTACGTTCAATTCCTACAGTTTGTAAGAGTCTTACTGAAACCGTATTACGAGACAAATACAAAGCACGGCGTAACGGGATCATGCCTAGGTAGCGACCATCAGAGTTCTTCGGTGTCCACTTGCCAATCGTAATAGGGCTATCATTCACCATACTATAAGGTGTCATGCCACGTTCTAATGCTAAAGCATAGAGGAATGGTTTGATGGTAGAACCTGGCTGACGCCAGCCTTGTAAAGCACGGTTAAATTTTGATTGATAGAAATTATAACCACCTACAATTGCTTCAATTGAGCCATCGTTTGGGTTAATTGCAATGAGCTGACCTTGAACTTTTGGTACTTGAACTAGTGACCACGCAGTTTTAGCTTCATTTGGGCGTAAACGAACAATATCTTTAACTTTAACAATTTGAGATGCACGAGAAGGCGCTGCACCTACGCTATTTGCATTGCGATAGGGACGGGCCCATGACATGCCGGACCATTGCACGGTTACTGTTGAGCCATCTTGCATTAATGCTTCAAAAGAGCTGCTATTTACCTTGGTGACTTGCGCTGGATAAGTGTTGGCATATGCTCTAAATTCGCTTAATGGCTTATCATGTGCTTCTGCACCACGCCAGCCATGACGACGGTCATAAGCTTCAAGACCGTCCTGCACAGCTTTTTCCGCAATCGCTTGGCGTTTCGCATTAATTGTTGTGTAGACTTTATAACCAGAATCAATTGCTTGTTCACCAAAATGTTTTACAAGCTCTGAGCGGACCATTTCACCTGCGTAAGGGTGAATATTATTTAGGTCACGGTTGGGCATATTCAAATTGATTGGCTCTGCAACGGCCTTTTGATATTCCGTTTGAGAGATATAACCAAGTTGAAGCATTCGGCCTAAAATCCAGTTGCGACGTTCAAGTGCACGCTCAGGGTTAACAACTGGATTATATTTAGATGGTGCTTTAGGCAAGCCGGCAATCATGGCCATTTGGGCAATGCTGAGCTCATTAATGCTTTTATTGTAGTAAATCTTTGCTGCCGCTGCGATACCGTAAGCATTTTTACCTAAGAAAATCTTATTTACATAGAGGCTTAAGATGTCTTCTTTGGATAAGTTTTGCTCAATTTTTCGAGCCAAAAAGATTTCTGTTAGTTTGCGTTTTAATGTTCTTTCTGGACTTAAATAATAGTTCTTTGCGACCTGCATCGTGATGGTTGAGCCACCAGTTTGTACATCAGAACCCGTAACACTTTCACTCAAAGCACGGCCTAAACCTTTAAAACTAATGCCGCTATGTTCAAAGAAAGAAGAATCTTCTGCTGCTAGGAATGCATGAATAAAATTAGGAGGAATTTGTTTGTATTCAACCGGAATAGAAAGTTTACCACCGTATTCAGCAATGAGTTGATTGTCGGCTGTATAGACTTGCAATGGTTTTAAAAGCGGTGCTTTTTTTAGTGAACTCATTTCCGGAAGCGTTGGGGCAATATAGAGATACATGCCATAGAATCCCATCGGAAGTGAGACTAAGATAATAATAATGATCAAAAAAATTGGACGTACGAAGCCCAAACTGGATAGCTTTTTCATGATAAGTAAGCTTTAATAAGATCGAATACAAACTAATTGTGGTCAGTATAGCCTTTAGACATGCGGATTGTTAGATGAGATATTGTATCCGTGTAAAAATAAAGACCGAGATTATTGGTTTGTAATTTTTTTTTGGGGATAAAAAAATAATAGGACAATAGTGTGCTCAGGTTATATCGTAAACCTAATAAGGGGTTAATGGGTGTCGATATTAGTTCGACTTCTGTTAAGTTGTTAGAGCTCTCTGTCAAGAACGGTAAATATTGGGTAGAAAGCTATGCTTTGATGCCTTTACCCGAAAACAGTGTAGTTGAAAAAAATATCTTAAATCCAGAAGCAGTTGCAGAGGCTTTGGAACGGGCGATGAATTTAGCAAATCCCCAAACCACTCATGCTGCAATTGCTGTTCCGACATCGACGGTTATTCATAAAACTATCGAAATGGATGCAGATATGAGCGATGACGAACGCGAAGTTCAGATTCGTGTAGATGCGGAGCAGTATATACCGTTCCCTTTAGATGAGGTGAGCCTTGATTTTGAGGTTTTGCCGGATCGTCTTGCGAATCCAAATCGTGTAAATGTGCTCTTGGTTGCCACAAGAACAGAAAACGTTGAAACACGCGTTGAAGTGCTTGAATTGGCAGATTTAAATCCTAAATTGGCTGATGTCGAAAGTTACGCGGTTGAGCGCGCTTTTAGCGTGTTTGCTGATAGCTTACCGATGGGTGCAAATACCATAGGGATTTTAGATATCGGTCATACCATGACGACATTATCTGTCATGCAAAATGGCAAGATTATTTATACACGAGAGCAGGTTTTCGGCGGAAAACAACTTACGCTTGAAATTCAAAGTCGTTATGGTTTGTCTTTAGAAGAAGCAAGCCGAGCAAAAAAAGATCGCTCTTTACCAGATGATTATGAAATTGAAGTGCTAGACCCATTTCTAGATGCGGTAGTTCAGCAGGCGGCCCGTTCACTACAATTTTTCTTTTCTTCATCCCAATTTAACGAAATAGACCATATTTTGCTCGCTGGTGGAAATGCGAATATTCCAGGCCTTGCTAAGCTTTTGCAGCAAAAATTGGGCTACCGTGTCACGATTGCCAACCCGTTTTTACAAATGGGCTTTTCTCCTCAAGTCGATGTTCAAAAAATTGAAAATGATGCTTCATCTTTAATGGTGGCATGTGGCTTGGCTTTAAGGAGTTTTGATTAATGGCAACAATTAATTTACTGCCTTGGCGCGAAGAGCTGAGGGAGCAACGAAAAAAACAATTCATAACGTTATGTTTTGGGGTGGTTGTTTTGGGGATTACAACCGTATTTGGGGGATGGTTTTATTTTGACCATAAATTAGATGATCAAGAGCAAGCGAATCAGCTCATTATGAGCACAAATCAGAACCTTGATCAGCAATTAAAAACATTAAACGGCTTACAGGAACAGCGTGATGCCATTATTGAACGCATGAAGTTGATCCAAGGTTTGCAGAGTCAACGTCCAGTAGTGGTAAGACTTGTTGATGAGTTAGTTCGAGTCACACCACCAGCTATGTATTTAACGAAATTTAGCCGAACCGGAGATAAGTTTACGATTGAAGGTAAAGCTGAGAGTCCAAATACAGTAGCCGAACTACTCCGTAATCTTGAAGCATCTCCTTGGTATCGTAATGCTTTTATGAACTCTTTCTTGGCTAATGAAGAGAAAAAAGATAAGGCTGCAAGTTCTCTTCTTCCTAGGGTGGAAGACCACTATGGTAGTTTTGTTGTGACTGTCGATTTGGGGGAAATGGGCGTGGCCACAACGGATGATTCTGCTAAGCCATCTACAGGTGAAAGTGTGGGGGCTGCTAAATGAGTCAAGACGAACTTCAAGAATTGTCATTAGAACAATTATCTGCAAAGAAAAAGAAATTTAATCTCGATAAATTCCTTCAGCAATTTAATACGCTGGATATGAACAACTACGGTAGTTGGCCAATATCTGTAAAAATTACGTGTTGGATTTTTATTTTCTTTGCTGTGTTAGCTTTGGGGTATTTCATTGTTATTCAACCGAAATTACAAGCTATTGATAATGCTCAAGCTCAGGAAAGCAATTTATTAAACGAATTTCGTGAAAAAGACTCGAAATTACGTAACCTGCAACAGTATCAGGTACAGCTTCAAGAAATGCAGGCAAATTTCAACCAGCAACTAGAGCAGTTACCAAAAGAAACTGAGATTCCGAGTTTAGTTGAAGATATCAACTTAACAGGAGTGAACTCTGGATTGAAATTTAAAAATATTCGCTTGGAAGATGAAGTAAAGCAGGAAATTTTTATTGAGCAACCAATTGCCATAGAAGCGACCGGGGACTATCACGCATTTGGAGCTTTTGTAAGTAGTATCGCTGCTTTGCCTCGTATTGTAACCATGCACGATTTTACTGTTGACGTATCGCCAGCTAAAGATAACAAGTCTGATATTCCTGTGCTGAACTATTCCATTAAAGCAAAAACATACCGATACGTAGGGGCAACAGATACATCGGAGCAAACAGGCAAAGCTCCAGCAGCATCTGCTTCAACGAACACTACTGTTCAGCCGAAATAGGAGAGTTATGATGAAAATTAAGCAAATTACTCTTTATGTTTTGGCGTGTGCTGTGCTTGTCGGTTGTGATTCAAGAATTGATGCAGTAAATCAGGAAATGGCCAATATTCGTAATCAGCCGCCACTCCCTATTGAACCAGCACCGATTTTTACTCCTGTACCGCAATTTAATTACGCTGCTCATCAATTAAAAAGCCCATTTATGCCAAGTTCTCTAGCTGCCGAGCTCAAGATTATGGCGGGGAAACGGGTTTATCCGAATTTCTCACGTGCGCCGCAACCACTCGAAAGTTATGCTCTTGAAGCTTTAAATATGAAAGGGAGCATGCGAAATAATCGAGGGCAGATATTGGCCTTGATCCAGACACCGGATCAGCAGATTGAACGGGTACAAGTGGGTAACTATATGGGTATGAATCAGGGCCGTATTACCCATATTAGTCCAACCCAGATTGATCTGGTTGAAATCGTACCTGATGGTCGAGAAGGCTATGTCGAAAGACCAAGAACCTTGGTCTTGATTGGGCCTGCACCCTAAAATTTAGGGAATAACAACGAAAAAATATTTTTAAAGATTATTTAATTGGGGATGGTCAGACAATGAATCACGTATTCCGTCAGTTTTCTATGGGGGCTGTAGCTATTGCGATTATGCAGGCTGCATCTGCACAGGTCAGCATGACCAACATTGTACCAATGCAAATTGCAGGTCAGGGCACAGAAATTAGAGTCATGTTTAATGGCTTGCCACCACAACCACAAGCTTACCAACTTGAAAATCCTTCACGTTTAATCCTTGATTTTGATAAGGCACAGCAAGGTTTAAAACAGTCTAAAATTAGTGTTGCAACTAATGAGGCAAGTTCTGTAGATGTTACTTCAGATGACCAGCGCTCACGTTTAACTGTAAACCTAAAAGATGCTGGAGCATTTACAACACGAGTCGAAGGCAATACTTTTATTTTAAAAATTAATTCTGCTCAAACAAGTAATAAGCCGCTACCTGTGGTCTCAGCACAACCACAGGGAGTTTCAAATATTGGCTTTCAGCGTGGTAGTCAGGGAGAAGGCCTGGTTGTTGTAGATCTTTTAGGAAATAATACGCCTGTAGATGTTCAGCAGCAGGGTAGTAAAGTCGTTATAAGAACAATAGGTACAAAAATCCCGACACATTTAGCACGTCGCTTAAATGTAAATGATTTTGCAACCCCCGTTTCAAGTATCGATGCTTATAATGATAAAGGGGTTGGTGTAATAACTATCCAGTCCTCTGGTAGCTATGAATATATGGCCTATCAGGCGGAGAATAAGCTCACGATCAGTTTGAAACGTCCCCAAGATAAAAATGTTACCTCTTTATATAAAACGCCAAATTATTCAGGAAATAAACTTTCATTAGACTTCCAAGATATTGAAGTACGCCGTGTGTTGCAATTACTTGCTGATTTTACAGGCATCAATATGGTAGCTGCCGATAGTGTACAAGGTAATATCACACTACGTTTAAAAGATGTACCTTGGGATCAGGCTCTTGATATTATTTTAAAAACTAAAAATCTTGATAAACGCCGTAATGGCAATGTGATTTGGATTGCTCCAGTTGCAGAATTGATTAAAGCGGAAGAAGAAGAAGCGAAAGCTGTTGCACAAAGTGTCAAACTTGCACCCTTACAGACTGAGTATATTCAACTGAAGTATGCTAAAGCTGGCGATATTATGGGTCTCATTACACAAGGCTCAAATAATAGTAATGGCTTACAACATACTTCTGGTGGAGGGACCTCAACTTCAACCAATTTAAATACTGGAGTTGATAGTCTAGGCAATAATGTGGGTAGTTTGCTTAGCCCGCGTGGCACTATTACTCAAGATGACCGAACTAATACTCTTATTATTAACGATACTGCTCAGTCAATTGATCAAATTCGTAAAATGATTGACTTGCTTGATGTGCAAGTTAAACAGGTTATGGTTGAAGCACGTATTGTGAGAGCCTCTACGTCATTTACCAAAGAACTTGGTGTGAAGTGGGGCATTCTGTCGCAAGGTATTACCAATAACAACAATTTGCTGGTTGGCGGTAGTGAAACAACTTTATGGAATTTACGCGAACCTAAAAAAGATGAAACTACAGGTGGGTATAAATATACGATTGAGCGCCCAGATAACTTAAACGTGGATTTAGGGGTTTCTAATCCTGCAGGAAGTATTGCTTTTGGCTTGATTAGTATGTCTGACTTTATGTTAGATCTTGAATTGTCTGCTTTACAAGCGGATGGTTATGGTGAGGTTATTTCTACCCCTAAAGTCATGACTGCCGATAAACAAACAGCAAAAGTTGCAACTGGTCAACAAGTTCCATATCAATCTACAACTAACTCTGCAGCAGGTTCAACTGCTACAACATCTTTTAAAGATGCTTTGCTGAGTTTAAATGTGACACCAAGTATTACACCTGATGGTAAGATTCAAATGAAGTTGGATATTTCTAAGGATTCTGTAGCGGGTGCGGCTCCAAATGGAGAGTTGATTTTAAATAAAAATAATATCAACACCAATGTATTGGTAGATAATGGCGAAACTGTCATTTTGGGTGGTGTTTTTGAGCAAACGACTATGAATTCACAAACCAAAGTTCCTTTCTTTGGTGATATTCCTGTCGTTGGGCGTTTATTTAGAAAAGATGTAAAGTCTGATGATAAACAAGAGTTGCTGATTTTCGTTACACCACGAATTGTTAATGACACTTTAGCGAGAAATCATTAATATATTTTTTAATGAAAGCAATTGAAATAGGTGGCGCCTTGCCAAGCAAAGCGTTTGAAACCCTACCAAATATTTATTTGGTAGGGCCCATGGGGGCAGGAAAAACAACCGTTGGACGTCATTTAGCAGAACTATTAGGGCGTGAATTTTTAGATAGTGATCATGAAATTGAGCGCAAGACAGGGGCCACTATTCCCTGGATTTTTGAAAAAGAAGGAGAAGTCGGCTTTCGTACGCGTGAAACTGTCGTTTTAAATGAGCTTACTTCACGTAAGGCATTAGTGCTTGCCACAGGTGGCGGTGCTATTACTCAGGCGCCTAATCGGGAGTTTTTAAAGCAACGTGGAATCGTTGTTTATCTATATACTCCTGTCGAATTACAACTACAAAGAACCTATCGCGATAAAAATAGACCTTTATTACAAGTTGAAAATCCTGAACAAAAATTGCGGGATTTATTAAAGATCAGAGATCCTCTGTATCGTGAAGTTGCACACTATACGATTGAAACGAATCAAGGCGCTGCACGTGATCTTGCCCAAAAGATTTTGCAACTTATTCTATCGAACAAGTTAAAATAGACGAACTGACTAGTGGTTTTATAAATTCATGCAAACTTTACATGTTGAATTAGGCGAACGCCGTTATCCTATTTTCATTGGTAGCCAACTTGACCCGAAACAATTACTAGAGCCTTATATTCATGGTCAACAGGTCATGATTGTGAGTAATGTTACGGTTGCGCCTTTATATTTAAGCCACTATCAGGAAGCTTTGGAAAGTCTAGGTAAAACGGTTGCGACCTGTATTTTACCTGATGGCGAAAAGTATAAAGATATTCAGCATTTAAACTTAATTTTTGATGCATTGCTTGAAGCTGGTTTTAACCGCGATTGTACGGTTTTAGCTTTAGGTGGTGGCGTCATTGGTGATATGGCTGGTTTTGCTTCTGCTTGTTTCCAACGTGGCGTTTACTTTGTACAGGTTCCTACGACCTTACTTTCACAAGTAGACTCAAGTGTTGGTGGAAAAACAGGAATTAATCATCCGCTTGGCAAGAATATGTTAGGCGCTTTTCAGCAACCACAAGTCGTTTTAGCTGACATGGCACAATTGAATACGCTGCCAGAACGTGAGCTTTCGGCCGGTTTAGCCGAAGTAATTAAATATGCACTTTTAGGTGATGAAGATTTCCTGGTTTGGCTTGAAGAAAATATGGATGGCCTGGTTGCAAGAGATGCTGACCTTTTAGCAGAGGCTGTTTATCGTTCATGTGCTCACAAAGCCCGCATTGTTGCCAATGATGAGAAAGAGCAAGGTGAACGTGCTTTACTTAACTTAGGTCATACTTTTGGTCATGCGATTGAGTCGTATCTAGGTTATGGAACTTGGTTGCATGGTGAAGCTGTAGCAACTGGAATGGCTATGGCGGCAGATTTATCACAACGTTTGGGTTGGATCTCAAATGAAGATGTGGCACGTACAAAAAAAATCATTCAACGTGCAAATTTGCCGATATCATGTCCACAAATTCCATTGGATGATTTCCTTGGATATATGGCTCATGACAAAAAAGTTCTTAATGGGCAATTACGTTTGGTGTTGTTAAAACAACTCGGACAAGCTGTAATTACTAAGGACTTTGATGTTGAACTTATGAAACAAGCTATTTTGGCGAATCAACACGGATAACAAATAAGGTAAAGCATGACTGTATCACGTACACTTTGGCAGAATGTTCAACAATATATCTGGTTGGTTGGTGGTATTGTCTGCTTATTCCTTGCTTTTATTTTTTGGGTCATAACTGATAATAAAAAACTGGTTGAGGTTGAAAAGTCAGCTGATTCCGATGCTCCCGTACAAATTCAGCCAGAGAAAGTTGCAACCACTCCTAACTTAGGTGCTTTAGCTGACGAGGTTCGTCCACTGGATTTAACAACACGAACTGTGGCGTCAGGTGAACATGAGCCTGAGTTTCGTGGTACAAAATTTATTAATGAAAATAAAAAACAATGGACGCTTGAGTTATTCAGAGCTTCTGATGAAGACATCATTAAAAACTTTTTAAAAAGTCGTACTGATCGTAATAAGTTTATTTATTTCCGCTTAAGCGGAGAACAACAAGCAGAACAGTATGTGTTGGCTTACGGAACATTCAAACGTTCAGAAGATGCGGTTCAGCAATTAACACAGATTAATTTGCAGTTACCTGATTCGGTTAAACCTCAGCCACAGCAGTTCTCAAGTTATGCTCCACTGGTAAATGATTTGGGGGCAGATGAGATGAAAGGTGGCAATAATCAGTTATATGAAGTTAGATTGCGTCCAGCGGCTTTGCCTAGAATTGATGAATCTTTATTAATGTCAGCTCCAGCGAGTAGTACCCTAAACACTCAGCCAAAACCTACTAGTACTAACTCGGCTACAAAAACTACTATTGTGCGTCGTGATGCGGCAGGAAATGTGGTTGATGTACAACAATCTAATTCTAATATTGATCAGCCAAATAAACCTGCACAGACACGGATTAATGAGAATCAACCAAAAAATGCTACAAATGAGGGCACAAGAGGGAACTAAATCACCTTAAGTTGTGCTCTAAAATAGTGCAAATGTAAGGCGTATTAATATTTTTTGACCAGATGTGGTGCATATTTAGTCATTTTTTTACATGATAACGTGAATAAAATAATTATATTTATAATAAATATAAAGATTTAGGTCTATTTTTCTATTTTGGCACACTTTTTGCTTTATTGTTGTGCTTATTAATGTGCTGCAAACTATTTTAGCCTCTAAGAAGTGAATTCTATGCAGAGTCGTGGGGTCGAACTGCTTTAAAAGAGTGCGAAATAAGTCAAAACATTTTTCTAGCAAAAACCAGTGTACGTAAAAATGGAACAGCGTATATTGGCTTATCCGCCCAAAATTTTTTTTTGCGAAACATTGAGCTAACTATCGTCCATAGGCACTATCGCAAAAAGAAGTTGTTTGTTTGACGCTCGAAAGAGCCTTATTGAAAGAAGGGTACGCTATGCACATGCCATCGCCTAATACTGTAGCTCCCGCTCAAGGTTTATATCAGCCTGATGAGTTTAAGGATAACTGTGGTTTTGGACTGATTGCCCATATGAAGGGTGAATCAAGTCATCATCTAGTAGAAACCGCGATTCACAGTTTAAGTTGCATGACGCACCGTGGTGGTATTGCCGCAGATGGCAAGACGGGAGATGGTTGCGGCTTATTATTGGCGATGCCAAAGCAATTTTTCCGTGATGAAGCAAAAAAACTGAGTGATATTACACTGAGTGAAATTTTTGCAGTGGGTACGGTATTTTTAAATATTGATCCAGCATTAGCACAGCATTCTAAAAATATTTTAACGAAAGAAATTGAGTCGGAAGGTTTACGTGTACTTGCTTGGCGTATCGTTCCAACAAACAACGATGCATTGGGTGAAATCGCGCTTCAATCTTTACCTGCTTTTGAGCAAGTCATCGTCAACTGCCCAATGGGCGTAACTGAGGTTGAATTTAACCGTAAGTTATTCTTGGCGCGTCGCCGTGCGGAACAACAACTCCAAAATGATCCGTTATTTTACGTGACTACGCTTTGCTCGACAGTTATTAGCTATAAAGGCTTAATGATGCCTGCGGCGATTGCCGAGTTTTATACAGACTTGGCAGATGAGCGTTTAAAATCACATATCGTGGTATTCCACCAACGTTTCTCTACAAATACATTACCTCGTTGGCCATTAGCTCAGCCATTCCGTTATCTTGCGCATAATGGTGAAATCAACACAATTACAGCAAACCGTAACTGGGCATTAGCGCGTACTCCTAAATTTGAAAACCCATTATTGCCAGGTTTGACCGAGCTTAACCCGATTGTAAACCGTACAGGTTCGGACTCTTCAAGTTTAGATAATATGCTTGAGATTCTGGTGGGCGGCGGTATGGATTTATTCCGTGCTTTACGTATGCTCGTGCCACCAGCTTGGCAGAACGTTGAAACTTTAGATGCAGACTTGCGTGCATTCTATGAGTTCAACTCAAAACATATGGAAGCTTGGGATGGTCCGGCAGGCCTCGTTATTCAAGATGGTCGTCATGCGATTTGTATGCTTGACCGTAATGGTTTACGTCCAGCGCGTTGGGTTATTACCAAAAATGATTACATTACCTTGGCATCTGAAATTGGTGTTTGGGGCTATGAGCCAGAAGATGTGGTATCAAAAGGTCGTGTAGGTCCTGGTCAAATCTTGGTTGTAGACACCCTTACAGGTAAAGTGCTTGATACTAAAGATGTTAGCAATCATTTGAAAAACATGCGTCCGTACCGTGAGTGGTTACGTGACCATGCAATTCGCTTAAATGCAAACCCGGAACTTGAAGAACAACTTGTTGATAAAGGTTTAACTGGCGATGCATTAAAAGCGGCTCAAAAAATGTTTATGGTGACATTTGAAGAGCGCGATCAGTTGTTACGTCCAATCGCTGAGAGCGGCCAGGAAGCTGTTGGTTCTATGGGTGACGATACACCAATGGCTGTATTGTCTCGTCAAGTACGTCATGTGACCGATTACTTCCGTCAACAGTTTGCACAGGTGACAAACCCGCCAATCGACCCATTACGTGAGTCAATTGTTATGTCACTTGAAACCTGTTTGGGCCGTGAGCAGAACGTATTCGAACAAGGTCCTGAGCATGCTGATCGTATCATCATCTCTAGCCCGGTTTTATCAAATTCAAAAATGCAGCAAATTCGTAGCATTGAACGTGCAGGTTATGAGGCGGTTGATATTGATCTGAACTATGCTGAAACCGAAGGTTTACAAGCTGCGATTACTCGTATTTGTGAAGAATCTGCACAAGCTGTTCGTGATGGTAAGACCTTAATTGTTTTAACTGATAAAAACATTCGTCAAGGTTATTTACCTGCAAATGCTGCGCTTGCAACAGGTGCGGTACACCATCACCTCATAAAAACTGGTTTGCGTACTGATGCAAACATTATGGTTGAAACCGGTTTTGCACGTGATCCACATCAATTTGCGGTGTTACTCGGTTTTGGTGCTACTGCCATTTATCCATACCTTGCATATGATGTAATCAATGATTTGATTGCTAAAGGTGAGCTTTTAGGTGATCCAATCCATGCACAGGCAAACTTCCGTAAAGGTATCGAGAAAGGCTTATTAAAAGTTCTTTCAAAGATGGGTATCTCGACAGTAGCTTCTTACCGTGGTGGTCAGTTATTTGAAGCAGTTGGTTTATCTTCTGAAGTTGTAGATCAATGTTTCTTAGGTGTTCCTAGTCGTATCCAAGGTGCAACATTTGTTGATCTTGAAAATGACCAGAAAAAGTTAGCGGCTACAGCTTGGTCTAACCGTAAACCAATTGATCAAGGTGGTTTGCTGAAATTCGTATTTGGTAAAGAATATCATGCGTTTAACCCAGACGTGATTAACTCGCTACATAAGGCAGTTCGTTCTGGCAAATACGAAGACTTTAAAGAATATGCCGAGTTAGTGAATAACCGTCCGATCGCGACTATTCGTGACTTGTTTAAGTTAAAAACAACCAATCCAATTCCGGTTGAGCAAGTTGAATCGGTTGAAGCTATCTTGCCTCGTTTCGACTCGGCAGGGATGTCTTTAGGTGCACTTTCTCCAGAAGCCCATGAAGCAATTGCAATTGCCATGAATACCATTGGTGGTCGTTCAAACTCTGGTGAGGGTGGTGAAGATCCTGCGCGTTACGGCACAATTCGTAACTCGAAAATCAAGCAAATTGCATCTGGTCGTTTTGGTGTAACACCTGCTTACTTAACTTCTGCTGAAGTCTTGCAAATTAAAGTTGCTCAAGGTGCAAAACCGGGTGAAGGTGGTCAGTTGCCAGGTGGTAAAGTGAATGGCTTGATTGCACGTTTACGTTACTCTGTTCCGGGTGTGACACTTATTTCACCTCCACCGCATCATGACATTTACTCAATTGAAGATTTGTCGCAACTGATTTTTGACTTGAAACAAGTTAACCCGAAAGCCATGGTATCTGTGAAGTTAGTATCTGAGCCGGGTGTAGGTACGATTGCTGCAGGTGTTGCTAAAGCATATGCAGACTTTATTACCATTTCAGGTTATGACGGTGGTACTGCTGCGTCTCCGCTTTCATCAATTCACCATGCAGGTTCGCCATGGGAGCTTGGCTTGAGTGAAGCGCATCAGGCACTTCGTGTAAATGACTTGCGTGGCAAAGTACGTGTACAAACTGACGGTGGTTTAAAGACTGGTCTTGATGTTATTAAGGCGGCTATTTTAGGTGCTGAAAGTTTCGGTTTTGGTTCTACACCAATGATCGCATTAGGTTGTAAATACCTACGTATTTGCCACTTAAACAACTGTGCGACCGGTGTTGCGACTCAACAAGATCATTTACGTCAAGAGCACTATATTGGCGAACCACAAATGCTCATTAATTTCTTCCACTTTATTGCAGAAGAAACGCGTGAATGGTTGGCAGCTCTTGGTGTAGCTTCACTTAAAGACTTGATTGGCCGTGTAGATTTACTTGAAGTCTTACCGGGTGAAACAGAGAAACATGCTCATCTTGATTTAAGTGCATTATTAACTTCTCATCCTGCTGCTGAAGGTAAAGCACAGTATTGTGAAGTAGAAGGTAATGCACCGTTTGACAAGGGCGTATTGGCTGAAAGAATGGTCGAAGAAATGCTTCCTGCAATCGAGTCAAGCGCTGGTGGTCAATTCAATTTTAATGTCGTGAACTGTGACCGTTCAATTGGTGCACGTGTATCGGGTGAGATTGCTCGTCGCTATGGCAACTTGGGTATGGAAGCACATCCGGTTGTAATGAACCTAACAGGTACTGCTGGTCAGTCACTTGGTGTTTGGAATGCTGGTGGTTTGCACATCCGTCTTGAAGGTGATGCAAATGACTATGTAGGTAAAGGTATGGCTGGTGGTCGTATTTCGATCTTCCCACCAAAAGGTTCACCTTTCCAGACACAAAATACAGCAATTATTGGTAATACTTGTTTGTATGGTGCAACTGGCGGTAAGTTATTTGCTGCAGGTACAGCAGGTGAGCGTTTCGCGGTTCGTAACTCTGGTGCGTTTGCTGTTATTGAAGGTGCAGGTGACCACTGCTGTGAATATATGACTGGTGGTGTTGTGACTGTGCTTGGAAAAGTGGGTCATAACTTCGGTGCAGGTATGACAGGCGGTTTTGCTTACGTGCTTGACCTCGATAATGACTTTGTAGATTACTACAACCACGAGTTAATTGACTTAACCCGTATTTCAACAGAATCTATGGAAGATCATAAAGAATTCTTATTGCGTATTATTGACGAGCACATCAAGGAAACAGGTAGTGCTTGGGCTTACAAAATCCGCAATGAGTTTGACTTCTACAGCCGTAAATTCTGGCTTGTAAAACCAAAAGCTGCTAACTTGCAATCGCTTTTGAAAACTACACAAGCTGACCCACAATAATTCCACGACTGCAAAGACATAGGCAGGTGCGGGCAAACAAGGAAATCCGCGCCTACCCACGGAGAGAGACATGGCAGAACGCCTAAATAATGACTTTCAATTTCTGGATGTACCACGTCAAGATCCAGAGAAAAAAGATATTACTGTCCGCAAAGCAGAGTTTGTGGAAATTTATAAACCTTTTACTTCGGAAACTGTAACCAATCAGACGCACCGTTGTTTAGGTTGTGGTAACCCATATTGCGAATGGAAATGTCCTGTACATAACTACATTCCAAACTGGCTAAAACTCATTGCTGAAGGCCAAATTTTCCAGGCTGCTGAGCTTTGCCATCAAACAAATACTTTACCTGAGGTATGTGGTCGTGTATGTCCGCAGGACCGTTTGTGTGAAGGTGCTTGTACCTTAAATGATGGCTTTGGTGCAGTAACTATTGGTAATGCTGAAAAATATATCAATGACACGGCTTTTGCTTTGGGGTGGCGCCCAGATATGTCACATGTGAAGTGGACAGGTAAAAAAGTTGCAATCATTGGTGCGGGCCCAGCAGGCCTAGGCTGTGCCGACATCTTAGCTCGTGGCGGTGTTAAACCGGTGGTATTTGACAAGCGTCCTGAGATTGGTGGCTTGCTAACATTTGGTATTCCAGAATTCAAGATGGAAAAAGATGTGATGAAGCGCCGCCGTGAAATTTTCACTGGCATGGGCATTGAATTCCGCTTAAATACTGAAATTGGTAAAGATGTCACGATTGATGAATTACTTGCTGAATATGATGCAGTATTTATGGGGATGGGAACTTATACCTACATGAAAGGTGGTTTCCCTGGTGAAGATCTTGACGGTGTTTATGATGCGCTTGATTTCTTAATCTCTAACGTGAACCGCTGTCAGGGATGGGAAAAGGACCCAAGTGAATACATTAGCATGGATGGTAAGAAAGTTATTGTTCTTGGTGGTGGTGATACCGCAATGGACTGTAACCGTACTTCATTACGTCAAGGTGCCCACGACGTAACATGTGCATACCGCCGTGATGAAAGTAATATGCCGGGTTCTGCACGTGAAGTAAAAAATGCGTATGAAGAAGGCGTAAAGTTCTTATTTAACCGTCAACCAATCGAGATTGTTGGCGAAAATGGTAAGGTAACAGGCGTAAAAGTGGTAACGACACAAATGGGTGAACCAGATAGTCGTGGCCGCCGTAGCCCTGAGCCAATTCCGGGTTCTGAAGAAGTTTTACCTGCTGATGCAGTTTTGCTAGCGTTCGGTTTCCGTCCAAGCCCTGCTGACTGGTTTGGTAGTGTGAATATTAATCTTGATGGTTCTGGTCGTGTTGTTGCACCTGAACAGCAGGAATTTAAATTCCAGACTTCAAACCCAAAAATCTTTGCTGGTGGTGATATGGTACGTGGTTCAGACCTTGTAGTTACAGCAATCTGGGAAGGTCGCCAAGCTGCTGAAGGTATTTTAGATTACCTTGGTGTTTAATCTAAAAAATCATTATTAAAGTTTTTGATAAAGCCTGCGATATGCAGGCTTTATTTTTTTACCATTAGTCAGTTTGATGTTTTTGGCAAATACAATAAGCTTTTTTGCCCTGTTTAGCCCCTTAGTCGCAAGAGATACTCAAAGCTTCCTTCTTCAATACAATAGGTGTTGAATATGAATATCGCAGGTATGACGGCAGAAAAATCATATTTAAATCGTCGAAAAGCGTTGGGTATTACAGTGCGTCGCCTTGAGTTTAATCCTCAAGCTATCAAACGCTATTATTTTGCAAATTCGCCTTTAATGTCCCATTTTTTAACTGCACTCTCTTCAACATTTCCCGTAGGAGAACAGTTTTTTGTAAATAGCGTGCGTAATGTACGTGACAAAGTTTCCGATCCTCAACTACAGGCTCAGATTGCGGCATTTATTGGGCAAGAAGCAATGCATTCGAAAGCACATGGAGAGTTCAATGAGGCTTGGCGTCGTGATGACTATAATCTGGATCGCTTTCAAAACTGGTTGAATGAGCGTGACAAGTATTTAAGAACAATTTCTCCTAAGCTGCAGCTAGCACTGACATGTGCATTTGAGCATTTTACGGCTTTGCTGGGGGGATATATTTTACAGCATCCAGAACTTCTAAAAACTTTGGATCAAGATGCGTTAAAGCTTTGGGTTTGGCACGCTATAGAGGAAATCGAGCATCGTTCAGTTGCATTCGATGTCTATCAACAGGTATATGGCGATGACCGTATTCGTCGTTTACTCATGCGGAGTGTCACTACAGGGTTTGCAAGTCTTGCTTTTTATGGCACTACACGGCTATTTTGGCAAGATAAATGGAAGAGCTTGCCTAAAATCGGAGGTAACTTATTTGGGCTATATTTGCTTGCTAAAATGCTTATACAGCTAACTCCTGAATATTTTGCTTATTACAAAAAGGACTTCCACCCGAGTCAAAAAGATTATGGTCATATGGTCGATTATTGGAAAAGTTATTTGGCTGATGAATATCAAATGACAAGTTTCCAAGAGGAAAAAAATCCAAGACCAAGCTAATAAAAAACCGGATTTAAAAATCCGGTTTTTTTAAATCTATAAAATAAAAGCAACACAATAATGCCAAAATCGTCATACAATCGGGAAAAGTGGTTAAAAATATAAAGAAAAACTTGAGGATAATGTGACGATGAAAACGTTTAAACAACTTGCTATCGCGACAACACTTGCCAGTACCCTATTATTTTCAGGTTGTGGCTATAATACCTTACAGGTTAAAGATGAAGCTGTAACAGCGGCTTGGTCTGAAGTACAAAACCAATATCAACGTCGTGCTGATCTAGTTCCAAATCTGGTAAATGTTGTAAAAGGTTATGCTAAACATGAAGAACAGGTTTTAACAGAAGTCACTCAAGCACGTGCCAATGTTGCAGGCTTGAAGGTTGATAAAGAAGTATTAGAAGACCCAGCATTACTTGAAAAATATCAACAGGCACAAAGCCAGTTAACTGGGGCATTATCTCGACTTATTGCCGTTTCAGAAAATTACCCAGATTTAAAAGCCAATACCCAATTCCAAGAATTGCAAGTTCAGCTTGAGGGAACAGAAAACCGAATTGCTGTTGCCCGTAATCGTTATATTACAACTGTTCAGGACTATAACGCTTATGTTCGTCAGTTCCCACAAGCAGTAACAGCGAAAGTGATTGGCATGCATCCTAAAGCCAATTTCTCTGCAGAAGCATCTGCTCAGCAGGCTCCAAAAGTTTCTTTTGATTAATTTAAATCAAAGGAGTGCCGCATGAGAAATACTATATTGCTTCAGTCTAAGCAAATTAGGGTATTCGTTATTACCTTAATTGTTCTCTGCTGTGGTGTTCTGTTTCAGAATGCGGCTTGGAGTGAGAATAATATTGCCACTGCTACCGATGAAACGGATACGGTAGTGGCAGGCAAAATTATTCAACAGCAGCAAGCTCAAGCATCTAAGCCTCAAATAAATTCTCAGGCAGCTTCGAGTGTCACACCTCAAACGCAAGTTGCAAATGATATGGCTGATGGTGAATCAATTCGCGGTTTACCAACATTAAATCAACCTGTCATTGATCAAGCTAACGTTTTGAGTGAAACCGAAAAACAACAGCTTAGCCAGAAAATCTTAAATCTGTACCAGCAAGGTAAAGCACAAATAGGTATTGTGATTGTACCAACTACAGGTCAAGAAGATATTTTTGATTATGCTTTGCGAGTAGGTGAAAAATGGCAACTCGGTTCGAGTAAACGAGATAATGGCTTACTTATCGCAGTTGCAATTAATGACCATAGAATACAGATTCTAACTGGATACGGTTTAGAAGGGGTATTACCTGATATTGTTGCAAGTCGAATTATTCGAAATCAAATTACCCCTTATTTTAAACAAGCCCAATATGCTCAAGGACTAAATGCAGGACTTGATGAAATTGGAAGAATTTTAAATTTAGATCCGGAAGTTGCTCAGCAAGCTGCTCAAGATTTAAAAGAACGCCAACATCAAGCTGCCGAAGAACAACAAGCCAAACAAACAACGCTTACAATGGCTTTATTTATTCTTGTTGCTGGGGTTGTGGGATCATTTATTGTCGGTCGACCACTTAGCGCGTCAACAGCAGGAGTTGCGGCAGCGGTAGCTGGTTTCGTAAATGGTGCTGGCATAGTAATGAGTTTACTACTAGGTTTTGGTATTTTCTTTTTACTCATAACTTCAATTGCCCAACTGATTTTACAGGCTATTCTGAGTGGAGCTGGTGGCGGTGGACGCGGAGGAGGCTTTGGCGGTGGTGGCGGAGGCTACGGCGGCGGTGGTGGACGTTTTGGCGGTGGAGGTGCTTCAGGCTCATGGTAACAACATCAGAAACAACCCAAATTATTACTCAGCCAAAAATTGAGGAATCTGTAGAGCCCAGTTTAAAACGTTGGTTTAAGCATTTTTGTTATTTACCAGCAAGTAGCAGATATTTCTCCAAACAAGACAAACAAGTTATTGCTGAGGCTGTACAGCAAGCAGAGCATGGACACGTTGGCGAAATACAGGTTGTCATAGAAGGCCATATCCCATGTTCACAAGCGTATAGACAAAATACCCGTTTAAGAGCCCAGCAATTATTTGCAGAACTGGGTGTTTGGGATACAGAGCTCAATAGTGGTGTATTGCTCTATTTAAATTTGTGTGAACGTACAGTAGAAATCATCTTTGATCGTGGGATTAGGAATGCAACTACTGAACAAATATGGCAGCAGATTTGTAAGTCGATTGTAGAGCAGCTTCAACAAAAGCAATATCAGAAAGCTGTAGTTACAGGAGTTCAGCAAATTGGAGAAGTGATGGCACGCTTTTACGATGAAAACATGCCAGATCAATTAAATGAATTAGGTAACGCACCTATCATTATTAATTAAATGATTGACTCAAAAATTTAACTGTTTTTAGAATTTATTGCTCAATAAGGTGACTGACAAAAAATGTCACCTATTTGATTATTTTTATAGAGATTTTTATCACATTCGTTATTAAAAAAATGAAATAGGCAATAAATTAATTTTTATCGGTGATTCAGTCCTACTAAATTCCTAGTGACAATTTTTGTCAGTTAATTACAGCTTAAGCTACTAAAATAAGACACAATAAATTGTAAGTTTATGTTTTTTAACAATAATAAAAGTTGGCATGGTTGCTGCAATATATTTCATAGCTGAAAAAGCTTATATAAAAACATACATACAATCTTTGGGGAAAAGGCTATGAATGCACAAAAAGGTTTTACGTTAATTGAACTCATGATCGTAGTTGCCATTATCGGTATTTTGGCTGCGATTGCGATTCCTGCTTATCAGGATTATATTGCCCGATCTCAAATGTCAGAAGCTTTAAACTTATCAGACTCATTAAAAACAAATGTTACCGAAACATATGGTCAAATTGGCACTTTTACTGGTATTTCATCTGGAGCAAATGGTATTCCAGCCTCTACAACAGTAGTGGGCAAGTATGTTTCGGGTGTTGCTGTACAAGATGGAGTAATTACTGCAACAATGGCGTCTAGTAATGTATCAAAAGGTATTCAGGGTAAAACTTTGACCCTAACTCCAACGGATAAAGGTGGTAGTGTGACTTGGGCATGTACATCAAATGCTGAGCAAAAATATTTACCAAAAGCTTGTACAGGTGGAACTTCATAATTAAAAAATTATAAAAGAGAGAGGTTTCGACCTCTCTTTTTCATTAAAGAAAAATAAATATGTTAAAAAAAAATATTCTATTTCTGGTTGTTGTAATTTATCTTATTACTGCTTTATTAGGATACCAAATTGGCTGGTCTGTCTTTCAATATGATGAACTTCGTTTATTGCAGTTTCCTTTAGCACTATGTGCTTTATTCATATTAATCTTCGCAAAAAAACTTGAATATTCAATCTATACTCAAATTATTTTTTTTATTATTGGGGTGCTGATATTAACTCAACAAATAAATTGGGAAATTTTTGAGTTTCAAGAGCTTTGGTCTGCGATAGCATTACTTTTTATATTTTCTGCCTTAACATATGAGTTAAGGAATATAAAAAATATAGAGCATGGTATTGCACTAATTGTAGTTACAGCGATTATTCCATGTTTATTTATTTTGATTTCTATTTTTAATTTTATTATCCATCAACAATGGTTTGATTGGCAGTTTAACTCTGGCACGATTCGGATTTATGATAGTGTTATTGTTCCCTTATTTTTCTTTCTGATTTATCTGAAAAATAAGAAATATCCTTATATCTCTTATTTTTACTCTATAGCAATTTTCTTTTTTGCTTTAGCATGGTTTTTTGATGGGGCTAGGTCTGCTTTACTTGCGGTAATGACAGGATTGCTAGTTCTCTTTATATATTCTAAAGAAAATCGAAAGCTTATTCTGCAAAGCTGTATTTATATTTTTTTAGCTTTTTTTGTTTATAAAATCACTATTTTTTTAGCTGAAAAAAATACAATGACTGTAATACGAGCGGGAACATCGCTGCGCGCAGAAATGTGGAAGTTTGTATTTGAACAATGGAAACAGCACCCATTTACTGGGGTCGGTGGTGGATATTTGTCTAAAATACAGTATGTATACGGACATCATATACATAATCTATATTTAAGACTTATTTTTGAATGGGGCATTATAGGTCTCATATTCAGTATATGGATGTTGACCCAGTTAATCGGTTTATTTAAAGATAAAACTGTTTCACTAATTTTGAAAGTTGGTGTGATCGCCGTTTTAGTTGATGCAATGTTCTCAGGTAGTATGGTGTACCCAGCGTCACAAATTGCCTGTGTATTATTTATAGCTTTTACTTTTTCTCATAGAGAGTTAACTTCTAGTTCCCAATATTCTTTTAAGTCGACAAAAATACTGATTGCTTTATGGGGAGTTTTATTCTTATACATCACAATAATGTATTTAGGACAAGATTTAACTTGTTGGAATTGCGGAAGCTATGGAGGACGAATGGCTCCAAACTTTTGGTTTTATGGTGGTGCGGAGCACTTAGTACCAGCTTCAAAAATTCCTTAACTTGTGAAGTAAACTTTATCAAGACCTTTTCATATAGACTTCATACATTTTTCTTTAGGGTTCCATGTATAATTTCCCCCATTTCTAATAGTCTCAAACCTATCATTATGCAAGTATTCTTTCTGTTCCTCGCAGCAATTTTGTTGGGTTTTGCATGGTTATCACCATTTCACTATAACCCTTGGGTAATGTTTTCTAGTGAAATGAGTACTTTTGCGGCAGGTTTAAGTGTCTTAGCTGCACTTTTTTATCAAAATATTAAAATTCCGCGTGCACAATTATTGCTATTGCCATTTATTTTAATTCCAGTGGTGCAGTGGGCTTTTGGTCTAGTTTTTGATTTTAGTACAGCTTTGTTAAGTTCACTTTACTTATTAGGCTTCTGGTTTATGGTTGTGGCGGGTTATAACTTGTCACTAGATCAACAAAAGCGAGATCAAATTTTTACAGGCTTTAGCCTATTACTGATTATTGTATCAATTGCGACCAGTTTTATTGCGATATGCCAATGGTTAAATATTGAGTCTCATTTTGTGCATATGTTGCATTTAATTGGTAACCGTCCTTACGGCAACTTTGGTCAACCTAACAATATGGCAACCTTTCTGATTATGGGGCTATTAGGTTGTCTATTTTTATATGAAAAGAATAAAGCAACAGTTTGGTTACTTTTCCCTTCAGCACTCATTATCTTGTTTACAATCGCTTTAAGCCAATCAAGAACGTCTTGGGCCGTTTTTCCATTTTTACTTATCTATTGGATAGTTAAACTATTTGGAAAACAAAAAAGATTTGGTTTTATTCAAGGGTTTTTGTGGTGCGCTGGTTTTTTTGTAATAGCTGGCGTGATTCTGCCATTTGCTACTAGTTTAATTGAAGCATGGTCAAGCACTGATGTAACCCAAGCAAGTAGTTTAGTTGAAAGAGCAAGCTCTGGATATTTACGTTTTAATATCTGGACCCAAATGCTACTTGCTGTACAGCAGCATCCTTGGTTAGGGTATGGTTGGAACCAAACCAGTGTGGCGCAAATGTCAGCCTATGCTCTTTTTCCAACAACTGAGTGGACGACCAGTGCCCATAATATTTTATTAGATCTCATCATCTGGAACGGTATTCCAATAGGTATAGTCATTATTGCTTACTTTGTATGTTGGTTCCTTTGGTTAAACCAGCAGGCTAAAGAAACTATCTCAATTATTGCAATTATGATGGTGTGTACCGTACTCATTCATGCCATGTTAGAGTTTCCTCAACGCTACGCTTATTTCTTACTTACTTGTGGTTTCTTATTAGGCATAATTCAGGCACAGACACCTGTACTCAAAGGTATTGTACTCAACAAGCAGGTTCTTCGATTAATTTGGGGAATAAGTGTAATACTTCTGGTAGCAATTTGGCGTGACTATAATGTCTATGTCACAAATAGTAATTTGCTGTTTAAGAATAAACAGCCAAATGCTGAGATTTTAGGAAGTAATCAGATTTTTATTTTAACGCAGTTTGAGCAGCGTCTAAAATGGATTGAGATGAAGCCTGAAACTACTTTATCTGATGCTGATTTAGCAGTATGGGGTAATTTTGTGAAGAATAAAGCGACACCTTATAACTTGCGTAAATATGCCCAGCTACTTGCCTATAATGGAAAAGTAGAACAGGCCGAGCAGCAAATATTTATTTTGCAGCATCTTTATCGACAGCAAATAACTTTGGCAGAGTTGTTAAAAAATAAATAAAAAAAATCCCCTTGAGTACAAGGGGATTTTTTTTATGAGGAATTACATTTGGCTTTGGATATAATTTTCGATACCAACACTGCCAATAAGATCAATTTGAGTATCTAACCAATCCCAATATTCTTCCTCTTTTTCTAAGATTTCTTGTACCAAATCACGCGTTACATAGTCTTGTTCGGTTTCGGCTAAAGCGACCGCTTTCTGAATTGCTTCAATATTTTCTTTTACTTTACGGATATCGCATTGCAGAACTTCTTCTGTATGTTGACCGATATACAATTTACCTAAGTGTTGAAGATTAGGGAGACCTTCTAAAAATAAGATACGCTCAATAATTTTGTCAGCATGCTTCATTTGGCGAATTGATTCTTTATATTCGGCAGAACCGAGTTGTTCAATTCCCCAATCATTAAACATACGAGAGTGTAAAAAGTATTGATTAATTGCAGTTAAATGATGATACAGCACTTGGTTGAGCTGATTAATGACATCACGATTGCCTTTCATTGTAGCTACTCCAAAACAATTTCTGCCTTAATTCAATTAAGGCAATCTATAAATTCATTTTAGTGAACAATCATGGATATAGCGAGTAATTTATGGAACAGCAAATGAAAATCGCAATCAAAAACAACACAATATTGGTAAATGAGAATTTCCTTCCAAAAAAAACCGCTTCAATGAGGAACATTTAACGTTCCGCAAAAAGCGGTGGAGGAGTCAATAAATTTTTGTTAAATATTAATTTTTATTATGCAGCTACAGAAATGCGAGCAGCAATTTCTGCTAATTCTTCACTAATAATAGCACGTGCTTCGGGTGCACAGCGTCCACAGCAAGTACCAAGATCAAGCAAATCGCGAATTTCACGATAGCTTTCAGCGCCATTTTCAATAGCGTCTTTAATATCCTGATCGGTAATGCCACGACACAAGCAAACGTACATGGGAGTGATCCCCAAATATAAATGCGATAATTGATATTATTGATAATTATTATCGTTTGTCAATGAAATTCATTTAAAATCTCATTTATCGTTATTGGGATTTTGGATAAAAAAATACCACCTAAGCGGAAATCTGAGAGTTACTCAGCTTTTTAAGCTGGGGTGGTATCTAATTTTAGAGCTAAATAATTTCTAGTTAATATTTTATCTTACTGATTAATAATAACAATTCCATCCATTTCAACTAAAGCCCCTTTAGGCAGGCTTGCTACACCAAGTGCAGCACGAGCTGGGTATGGTTGAGCAAAATATTCGCCCATAATTTGGTTAACGAGTTGGAAATTAGATAAATCAGTAAGAAAAATATTGAGCTTTGCAATATCTGCAAGTGTGCCGCCTGCAGCTTCACATACTGCTTTAAGGTTATCAAAAACACGGCGGATTTGAGCTTCAATACCGTCTACAAGTTCCATACTGTAAGGATCTAAACCAATTTGCCCTGATAAATATAGTGTGTTACCTACTAAAATGGCTTGAGAATATGTGCCGATGGCAGCAGGGGCATTTTCAGTATGAATGACTTGACGGGACATTTGGTTCTCCTTGATTAAATCTTTTTTCATCATAATCGATGATACGTTTTGACAAAAGTATCATCGATTTAATTGATTAAGTACTTCTAGAAGTTAGATTTTAGTAAAGCAGAACAAATTTTAGCTGACTTTGGAAATTTCCATTTGTGGAGCAGGGGCGTCTAGACGCTCAATACGTGGGAAGCCATAGTGCATTCGTAAATCACGAATGACTTTTGCAATATGTTTACGGTTGTTTACTACAATATTGACGAAAGTACGCTGTTCGTTGGAATGTACCATTTCTACCCCAGCATTATTTTTACGACATTGGTAGATGAGGTCTGATACCTGTTCATCATTCATTGCCATATAAATCGCAAGGTAAGCAGTAAAACGTACATCATCTACGTCATCTGCTTTCCATTGAAGCGGCATAATGTTTTCTGGGTGTAAATGTTGTTCATGAAGCAAATTATGACAACGAATACGGTGCACAATTAAACCACGTCGTGTTAAATGGCCTTGAATTGGATCGCCTAAAATAGGATTGCAACAGTGGGCATATTTAACATCAATGCCTTCAGTTCCTTGAATTAGTCGATCTGAATTTTCTGCTCGAGGATGCTTGTCATTTGCAAATAAATGGTTAGCTACAAGTTGAGGAAGTAAATCTCCAACAGCAATTTGCTCAAATAATGCATCTTTATTATCAATATGACGCCATTGTAAGAGATCCAACCAATCTGCATCTGAAAGGTCGTTAATAGAACGATTAAAGAGTTTCAAAGCTCGTGAAAGTGCTTGGGCACCAACTAAACGTTGTTCTTCAATATCTTGGTCTTTGAGTACGTGCTGTAAAGCACGGCGAGCTTTTTGAGTGTTAATGAAGCTCAACCAATCCGGATTTGGCGTTGCTAAAACGTCAGTAATAATCTCAATAACCTGCCCACTAACTAATGGTGTAGAAAGTGGCTTAATTTCACCATCAACTTTCGCACCTACCGCATGGTTGCCTAAGAAAAGACTAGCTGAATAGGCAAAATCAACTACTGTGGCACCTTGTGGTAATTCATGTAACTGGCCGTGTGGTGTGTAAACCCAAATTTTTTCTTGATGCAAATAATCAAGTAAGTCATTAAAAGTCGTTTTAGCGCATTCACCATCAATGAGTGTATTTAGGTTCTGCATGGAAGCTTGAATGGCAGAGCGGCAAGTTTGTGGAGCATTTTCGCCGAGTACTACACCGAAACGTGCAGCTTTACGCATCAACTCAGTTTGAATAGTGAGCGATAAGGTGGTTTTTTCACCCTTAAGCTTGATCATTAATGACTGATTACCACCTGGTAACGGGCGGCGGATATGATCTTGATATTGGATGACTTGAAAATTTTCTTTTAATGCTGCTACTAAACGATCGCAGTCTGCAATGGATTGCAAAACGATTTCAAAGGCATGGCTATGAGTAAGTTCTTGTAAATCCATTTCATTTTTTACGAAATGGCGTAAGAGCTCAATATTATTATTTTTCTTTTTAATTCGACCTTGAATATGATAATTGTGGAGAAGCTCCGCAAGATTTTGTTCCCAGATACTTTGGTATTTACATCGCTCTGGTTTGGTTTGAAGCAACGCATTTTGAACGTTATCAAACATATCTAAATCAAGATTTTGATAACATAAATTTTCAAGGTTATCGGCCATTTCATTCATGCCGACTAATCTTGCCATCGGTACGAAAATATCAAAGGTTTCTTGAGCAATACGAGCACGTTTATCGGGACGTAAGGCGCCCAATGTGGTCATATTGTGGTAGCGATCAGCTAGTTTAATAATAATGACGCGTGGATCTTGCAAAGTAGCCTGTAGAATTTTTCTAAAAGAAGCAGCTTTATTATATTCTTTATCGCTCGACTGGCTTAGTTTGGTTACGCCATCAACAAGCTCTGCAACTGTTTGTCCAAATCGCTCAATAATATCGTCTTTTGTATATTGAGTGTCTTCAATGACATCATGTAAAAGTGCAGCCATTAATGTTTCAGGATCCAGACGCATATTCGCTAAAATACAGCTAACCGCGATAGGATGCAGAATATAAGGTTCACCACTTTTACGGGTAATACCAGTGTGTGCCAGATCTCCAAAATCACAGGCAGCAAGCACTTTTTCGACTTCACTTACCGATAAGTAAGGGTCGATAATTAATTTGAGCTGTTGCTTGGCTTGGCTGACCTCTTCGCCTGGCATAGACCACCCTTTTTCTGTTGCTTAAAAACTAAATCTATCTACTTCTTAATGAAAAGCATATTGCGGAACTTGTCAATTTTTTCGTTTGAAAAAGTGTATTTTTTTTTCAATGAAAATAATTGCTTTTACCAATATGTTTTAAATATGCATAAGCCAAATAAAAAACCATCGCAAAAAAACGATGGTTTTTTATAGAAACAGGAGTAATTAGAAAGAAAAACCTTCTAAATTTAAGCTGTTTGTAGAAAGGGCAAGATCAAGACTAGAAGTTTGGTAATCTTGCTCACGTTGTTTAAGAATTTCTTTCGTTACGTGACCTACAGCGATTTCACGTAAAGCAACAACTGTTGGTTTGTCGTTATCCCATTCTACAGTTGGCTCCATGCCTTGACGTGCCAATTGACGAGCACGTTTACTTGCAACGAGCACAAGCTCAAAACGGTTGTCTACATGATCTAAACAATCTTCAACGGTGACGCGTGCCATAAAAGTTCTCGTTTTGGAATGGTAAATTTGAACAGACTAAATAGTATAAAAGGCTTTCGTTCCAGACTCAAGTTATTCCTGTTTTGGTTGTGGAGTAATCAAGTCTTGAATTAGATTTTGATATCTTTTTGCCTGTTGAGATAAGACTAAACGATTTGCTGTAATGACGGCTTCAAGCTCATGTAGGGCTTTATTAAAGTCATCATTAATGATGATATAGTCGAAATTTACATAATGCTGCATGTCTTCAACAGCACAGCTTAAGCGGTGTTCAATAACTTCAACAGAGTCTGTACCACGGTTAGATAAACGTTGACGTAAATCGAATTGAGTAGGTGGTAAAATAAAGATCTGTTTAGACTCAGGAAACAGCTTGCGTACTTGCTCTGCACCTTGCCAGTCAATTTCAAGCAAGACATCATGTCCTTGAGCTAACTGTTGTTTTACGGTTGCTTGCGAAGTGCCATAGTAATTACCAAATACTTCAGCATATTCGATAAATCCACCTTGGTTCACTTGGTCTAAAAATTCATCTTTTGTTGTGAAGTGATAGTGAACACCATCTAACTCACCTGGTCGTTGACCTCGGGTAGTATGCGAAACTGAAACATGTAAATTGCTCACACGGTCAAGTAGGGCTTTCACCAAAGATGTTTTGCCCGTTCCTGATGCAGCAGAAACGACAAACAATAGACCCGACATGATATTTTTCCTGATATGATAAAATATCTTCGCTATTGTAGTGTACCGTGCGTTTAAACTGAATAGTTTTAACTGCAAATATTTACGAGAAGTTCCCCTGTTTTATTAATTTTGAGGCTGTTATGGAAATTGTGTTAGCTAATCCGCGTGGTTTTTGTGCCGGTGTTGATCGAGCCATAGCAATCGTCAATCGGGCTTTGGAATGTTTTAATCCTCCTATTTATGTACGTCATGAAGTTGTACACAATAAATTTGTGGTAGATGACTTACGCCAAAGAGGGGCTGTTTTCGTTGATGAGTTGGATCAAGTGCCAGATGATTCTATTGTAATTTTCAGTGCGCACGGTGTTTCAAAAGCAGTTCAGCAAGAAGCAGAGCGTCGAGGCTTAAAAGTTTTTGATGCAACTTGTCCATTGGTGACTAAAGTACATATTGAAGTAACTAAATATGCTCGCGAAGGGACAGAAGCTATTTTAATTGGTCATGAAGGGCACCCAGAAGTTGAAGGTACGATGGGACAATATGACAAATTAAAAGGTGGCGATATTTATCTGGTTGAAGATGAGGCTGATGTGGCAGCACTCGAGGTTAGACATCCGGAAAAATTAGCATTTGTTACGCAAACGACCTTATCTATTGATGATACAGCAAAAGTGATTGATGCTTTGCGTGCAAAATTCCCGAATATTCAAGGTCCGCGTAAAGATGACATCTGTTATGCAACTCAAAATAGACAAGATGCAGTACGTGATTTAGCTGAAAAATGTGATGTTGTGCTGGTTGTTGGCTCACCTAACTCGTCAAATTCGAATCGTTTACGTGAGCTTGCTGAGCGTATGGGGAAAGCTGCTTATCTAGTAGATAATGCAGATCAACTTGAACAATCATGGTTCAATGATACTTGTAAAATTGGTGTTACAGCGGGAGCTTCAGCTCCAGAAATTTTAATTAAGCAAGTGATTCAACGTTTACAAGATTGGGGAGCTCAGGCGCCTAAAGAATTAGAAGGACGTGAGGAAAATATTACTTTTAGTCTTCCTAAAGAATTACGTATTCATGTGACCCAAGCATAAAATGTGACTTATTTAACATACTGATTTTAAATAGTTAAACAGATAATTGTTAACATGACAGTTATCTGTTTTTTTATACCCTTTGTCTGTTTTGTATTTGTTTTGTAATTTGTAAAAGTAAAATTTAAATAAGAAATAAAAAATTTTAGTTTTATTTGGGGTTCTGGGGATGAGGGGAATTATTCCGCAAGAAGGGTTCACCTTGGTCGAGCTAATGGTGACGATTGCAGTCATGGCTATTATTGCGATGATGGCTGCGCCATCAATGTCAAATTTATTAGAAAGTAAACGTTTAGATGCTAATCAAAGAGACTTAATCAACACTTTATCAGAAGCGAAAAGTCAGGCAATTTTAGGACGTCAGAATGTTTCTGTTAACTTGAACTCAACAGCTTCAAATACACCCACTTCATTAAATTGGCAGACAGCTTCTAATAATACTCTTGAGCTAAAAAATATAGCCGCTGATGGTACGCAAAGTTCTTTAACGACTACCACTTTAGCTTTTAACGCAAATGGAGTAGTGGCAAATATAACTCAAGATACGCTTTTATCTATTTGTAATTCTAGAATAAATAAAAAGAAAGTCATTATTTTGACCAAGCTTGGCACTTTAGTTTTTAAGGCCGAGGAGACTTGTTAATGCATCACTATAAGCAAAAAGCCCAAGCTGGGGTGGGCTTACTCGAAGTTTTGGTTGCCTTAATTTTACTTGCTATTGGAGTTTTAGGTTATGTTGCCTTGCAGCTAAGAGCTATGGATGCCTCTTCAGAAGCATTAAGTAAATCTCAAGCCATTCTAGTGATGAGGGGATTAGCAGAAAATATCCGTACAAATAGTACTCTAGCTAGCCAGTATCCTACATTTGTGCGTAGTTATAGCAACTATACATCTGATACTCCTGCACCCACGTCATGTTTTAATTCTCTATGTACTGCCTCCCAACTCAATTTGATGCCTATCAAGCAGCTAGAAATGCTAATCAACTGGGTATGAGAATTACGATGTCAAATTGCCCTGGCGTTACAAATACAATGGTGCAACAACGCCAGTGCCTATTTGTCTTTTGGGGTAAAACTGCGCCAGTGATTACTACAAATGGAACAAATACTAGTGTGGATGTTTCAAGTTGTATGAGTAATAACGGTGTTTACGTGAATAATTCAACTTGCTTAATGATGGAGGCATATTAAATGGCTCAATCATTTATTTCTAATAAAGAACAAGGTTTTACCTTGATTGAACTTATAGTCGCCTTAGCTTTAGGCCTAATATTAGTGGCTGCTGCAACACAGCTATTTATTGGAGGGCTTTTATCCAGCCGATTGCAAAAGGCCAATGCTGAAATCCAGGACAGCGGTATTTTTGGTTTGGAATATATGGCACGTGATATACGGCTTCTAAATTATGGAAATGTTGTAAATCCGCAATTAACAGATACAACGCCTTGGGGAGGTATTGTATTAACAGGTTCAACAGCAACAAATGCCAACAATGTTAATTTTATTCCAAAAGTTGATACAAATACTTATATTCCGGAAGCGTTATTAAGCCGTGGTGCAGGTGATACGGTAAGTACAGTGAATAACCACTGGAAAGGTCTTTCAAATATACAGAATAGTTCAAATGCTGAAGTACAAAGCGATCAGCTGACTATTCAATTCATTGCCCCGACCAATATGACTAATTGTGAAGGTGTGAATGTGTTAGCGGGGGACCTAATAGTTCAACGGTATTTTTTACGTGTTGATAATAATGGTAGCTCTCAACAGGATTATGCACTTGCATGTGATGCGAATACCCCTGCGGTTAGTGCTACAGCTCAACCTGATATCGTTAATGGATTAGGAGATGCAGGGCAAATTATACTGCCTCGTATTGACCATTTTCATGTCTTATTAGGTGCGAAAAACGCAGCTGGTAATTTTGCTTATTACACAATTCCTCAGTATCGGGTGGCTGCACAAGCTGCTCGAGATGCGAGTCCAGCTGTGGCTGCTCCAAGAATTCTGTCAATACAAATATCGGTATTAGCCCGTTCTACAAATAATGCTCAAAATAAGGCAATAGACCCTAATCAGTCTTTTCTTATGCTAGATCAGACTGTGCATGCTGCCGATAAAAGAACTCGCTTTTTGCGACGCGTATATAGCGTGACAATTGCTTTACGCAATGCAATGGGGGAAACACTATGACCCATTTAAATTATAAAAATATCAAAGGTCGATCTAAGGAAACAGGTGCCACACTTATTGTTGTACTTATTATTTTATTGATTGTTATTTCTGTCGGGGTTTTGGCAATAAGAGTAGCGATTGTTTCTCTAAAAGTTGCAACTAATAGCCAAGTTGGCCAATTAAACTTTCAATCTTCAGATACTCCGTTAGAGCTTATTGTACAGATGAACCCAACCACATTGACAAATATTACCAATGTGATTGGTGCAGCACTTAAAGCACATGAAAGTAACCCTGGTGCGGAATATAACTTTTGCTATAAACCAACCTCTACATCTGTAAGTTTTGCTCAAACTCGGGGAGCAAGTTTGCTTCGGGCTGGCAGCGCCAATAATGCTGTGGTTGAAGACGGTGGAGTAGCAGGTTTCTGCGATTTAACAAGTGACTATGGGAGTAATCGTCAAGCGGTAGTTACTCAAGTTGCTGTCAGTATCCCAACCGATGCCATGGCTGATATTCCGGGTTCAAATCTACCTCGGGACATAAATCTTTCCGAAGGAACCCAACTTCCTAAAAGCATGCTATCTACGCAACGTATCCGGGTTATTACAACAGCGTTTTTACCTGCTTATGCCTCAACTTCTTTAGAAACTCTGCAATCTGACTGCTTAAGTACGAGTTCCGCAAAAATTAGTGACAACTTTGATAGTGCATTAACGGATAAGCAAACTCTAGCCGATTGTTTGGCAAACCATAACGTACCTTTTAGTACTCAAGTTCAAGAATTTAACTATACCAATAAGCTGACTGAAATCACGGCACCAGGTTCATAATGGGGAATATCATGAAACTAAAATTGAAGAATTTTAAGCCAAATAATTTATGGTATGCCGTCTGTTCAAGCTCAATGATATTCACATGGCTGATGACAAGCTCTGTGGTGCAAGCAAGTGATTTACAAATTTATGCCTCACCTACAGCAGGTAAAAAAACAATTGTGATGATGTTGGATACATCAGGAAGTATGACCAGCAATAGTTATGGTGAAAACCGTTTGGCTATGCTTAAAGATGGTATGAATGCTTTTTTAGCTAGCAATAACCCTGTCTTAAATGATACGCGAGTAGGTTTAGGAAATTTCTCGGCAAATGGTGATAGCCGAAGTGGACAAATTTTAGTGGCTGCTGCCCCTTTAGGAGATGCGAGTACTTTAAATACGGTAGGCTCACAACGTTATAAATTAAAACAAGCTGTTGCTAATTTAAAATCAGGGGGCACGACACCTTCAGCCCATGCTTATGCTGAAGCAGCTGCTTACTTAATGGGAACAACCACATATTCAGAAACGAATTATGCTATTCGTAAAGAGAGTTATATTAAACGTGTAAGAAGATTTGATAATAAAACTGAATACTCTTCTTGCACTAATTCTTCACAAATTGATATTAATACCTTAAGTCAATCATGTCGTTCTAATGGCTGGAGTAGCTGGACCACGTTCAATCCAGGAGTAAATACATTAACAGATTATGAGACTTCATCTGACTGGACTTATTACTATACTTATTACTACACCACTTTTAATTATGCTGTAGCAAATGCAGATAGCGGTATTCCAAAATCTAAATCAAACGATACAGCTAGCAATCCGAATATTGTTGTAGACCGAAATGCTACTAACTCCAATGCAGTGTATCAGTCACCTTTACCTGCAGTAGCGAATCGTCAGAGTTGTGATGGACAAGGTATTTACTTCTTATCGGATGGCGAACCGAACAATACAACAAATACACGTTCGGCAAGTGTTATGTCGACTGCTTTAGGTAGTACTTTTGGAGCTGATTTTAATTGTTCTGGAGGTTTATCTAACACTACGGCAGACTCTGGTTGGGCTTGTATGGGGGAGTTTGCAAAAAGATTATTTGATAAAACAAAGAATCCTGCCGGAGTCTCTATTCAAACAGCATTTGTCGGTTTTGGTAGTGACTTTTCTAGTTTGAGTTCTTCTGATGTAAAAAATGCCTGCCGTTTAAGTTCGAGAACCCAGTCTGACCGAAAAGGAGATGATGCGTGTTCACCGAATCAATCTACAAATGCGGTAGCTGCACCAGGTTATGGAAATGGTGGTTTTTTCCCTACTCAGAGTTCACAAGGTGTAACAGACAGCGTTATCGCATTTATTAATAATTTAGATAAAGTTCCTTTAGAACCCTTAACCACAGGTGCTATCTCAGTTCCATATGATGCATTGAATCCCAAAAATTTACAGGAATATGGTTATTTACGAGCTTTTGAGCCAAATCCAGCTAACACGTACTTAACATGGCGTGGAAATTTAAAGAAATATCATGTTGTTTTATCTGGAGCGAATGCAGGTGCTTTTGAGGCCAATTCTGGCGGATTAGTCTACAATGCAAGTGGGGCTTTTAGGACTGGAACAAAGGATTATTGGAATAGCTCTACTTATACTGACGGAGGCAAAGTCTTTTTAGGTGGTTCATATGCGAATGTGCCTTTACCCATTGCTGGGCAACCTGAAACACGTGATGCAGAAGGAAATATCACAAAATATTATTACGCAGTACAAAGTAAAATCCGCAACTTATTTACTGATGTTTCCGCCGTTGCAGCAGATGGTAGCTTAACGAAAATTTCAACTTCTGGAACTAATTTGCTAAAAATTCCAGCTGTTCCACCAGAAGGAACTAATCCTTTTGATACGGTGGCTAATACAGCAAGTTATGTTTTAGGTAAATTTGATCCATCAACTGGACAAAATATTTTAAAAGCTTTTCCTATAAGCTTGAAATTAAAAATATTAAATTATTTAGGTTATTCAACAGATATTAATGCAACAACTCTGCCTTCATCTTTGGTTACATCGAATGAACCTTATTTATCGATGGGGGGAAGTATTCACTCTTTACCGGTTCAACTAACCTACAATGGAACACTAGATGATAATGGGAATTTAACATCTGCCCGAGAACAATCCATCCTCTATGGAACCATGGAAGGCGGGTTACATATTGTGGATGCTTCATCTGGTATTGAGCAAATGGTCTTTGTTCCTGCAGATATTTTAAATGATTCAGTTGCTTCCAAAGCTTTAGTTGTTGGTCAAAGTGATGCTTCAGCTCCCGCTCATGGTATGGACGGAGCTTGGGTATCTGATCCAGCCTATAATATTACTACAGTGGGAAGTGGTAGCTCGGCAGTATCAAAAGTAACTGCAAAGCAAATGAATATTTATGGCGGCATGCGCATGGGGGGAAGTAGCTACTACGGACTAGATGTATTAAGCCCTACTTCACCGAAACTGCTTTTTAGAATAGGGGCAGACCAGACTGACTATAGCCGTATGGGGCAAAGCTGGTCTAAACCCGTACTCGCGAACATCCGTTATAACGGTTCTATTAGACGCGTCCTGATTGTTGGCGGTGGTTATGATCAGTGTTATGAAAAACCAAATATTACGTTGACTGACGCTTGCTTTACCAATGGAAAAGCAAAAGGAAATGCTGTCTATATTATTGATGCAAAAACTGGTCAGCGTTTGTGGTGGACAAGTGATACAGGTTCTAATACTGATAACGCCAATATGAAGCATAGTATTGTTAGCCGTATTAGTACTTTAGACCGTGATGCTGATGGCTTAGTCGACCATCTATATTTTGGAGATTTAGGCGGACAAATTTTTCGCGTGGACCTTAATAATAATCAGACAAAAACCAATTCGACCTATAGCAGTTTTGGTGTCAGAGTTGTGCGTTTAGCGAATTTAGCAACAAATGATTCAACTTATGATGGCACAAATGATTATACAGGTGGGAATGCTCCTCGTTTTTATGAGCCTCCAACAGTAACGATCCACGATTATGGAATTCACACTTTTATTACAGTAGGTATTGCATCAGGAGACCGTAGTACACCTTTAGACGTTTACCCACTCACAGGTCGTGAAGGTATGACGCCTGCAAGTGCATTAAGTGGACGTCCTGTAAATAATGTATATGGAATTATTGATAAAGACTTTGTTAAAAAGAACTTAATGTCTTTAACTGATAATCAGCTTGAAACAAAAGATATTACACGGACAGGCTTAAGAAAAAATCCACAAATTCTAAGAACAGGTGAAACAAGAGTAGCTCAAATTTTCTTCCCCACTACAGGAGTAGGTAAAGGTGGTTGGTATCGCTCGCTTTCTAGTACGAGCGATGGTACAGAAAAAGCTAATAATAGTTTTCGTATTAAAGGAGGACTCAAAGCTTTTGAGGAACCAATGGCAATTACGGGTAATTTAATTATTCCAGTTTATGACCCTCAAGGAACGGGAATTGTTGCGGCAGATCCTTGTCTACCTCGTGTTGTGGGAGAAACAGACCGACAAACTTATTGTTTACCATTTGGTGCTTGTCTTAATCCGGATGGAACCATTAATTCAAATAAAGAAAACCCGAGCGGGTTTCAAACAAAAACTGGTAGTAACTGTCCAGCTGGAGTCTCTGAATGTAATACAAATGTCATTGGTGCAGGTATTCGTAATATCACATTTGTTCCAAAAAGAGATGAACCTCCTGTGACTAATAGTTGTGGGAAATTACAGCTGTCTGGAAACGAGAACGGAACAGGTGAGTGGCAATGTATAAGTCATTTACTTCCTGTGCGCTGGTATGAGCGCTATCGCTAGAAGGAACAGCTTATGAATAAGTACTCTATTCTACGGTTCAATCAAGGGGTTACCTTGATTGAGCTTATGGTCGTGATTGTTATCGTTGCTATTTTTGCTTCAATTGCTATCCCTTCATATCAAAGTTATAGCCGTAGAGCTACTGCATCTGCGGCTAAAAGTGAAATTTTGAAATTAGCTGAACAATTGGAACAGCATAAATCAAGAAATTTTACTTATAGGGGGTTTACCACAACCTCTATAACCCTACCTCGCGGGGGATATACGATTCAGATTACTGATGATACGACGACAGGAAATTTATTGACGAATGCTGCTGCAAATGGGCAAACATGGGTCATTAAAGCGACAACTACAGATTCAAGAAACTTTAATTTTATTGCTAAGAATTCAGGTTTGCGTTGTCAAAGTTTAACAGCTACGGCTGTTGATAATGACTGTGGTGGAACAGTCACTTGCAATGTATGTGAAACAAATAGTGAGAATTGGCAATGAAGAATGGTTTTACTTTAATAGAAATCATGATTGTAGTAGCGATAATTGCAATTTTAGCAGCTATAGCGACACCTTCATATTTGCAATATTTACGTAAAGGGCATCGTACAGCTGTTCAATCCGAAATGATGAATATTGCCCAAACATTAGAATCAGAAAAAGTAGTTCACAATCGTTATCCGTCGAATGCGACCATACAGTCGATTTATGGTTCTAATGTGAGTCCTATACAAGGTCAGGCTCTATATAAGTTAGCTTTTGCAACTCTGAATGATTCAACTTGGGTACTTACTGCAACACCTATTTCTACTAGCTCACAAGCAGGTGATGGAATTATTTGTTTAAATGACCAAGGGCAAAAATTTTGGGCAAAAGGTGCCACAGTTTGTGCACTATCTGCTTCATCAAGTTGGACAGAGTAATTTAAATTCAAAACTGCGGATAACTCAAAATTTAATCTTTCTTTCAGGGTGAAAATCACGTAGAATGTCGCCCTCTATGAAAGGGGTTTGAAGTGTTGCCGATGGTCGGCGCAGGGATAATCCGTAAGAATTATAAGGCTTTTATCATGGTTGTTATTCGTTTAGCACGTGGCGGCGCAAAAAAACGTCCATTCTATCAAATCGTTGTGACTGATAGCCGCAATGCACGTGATGGTCGTTTCATCGAGCGTATCGGTTTCTTTAACCCAACTGCACAAGGTCAAGCAGAAAAACTTCGTTTAGACGCAGACCGTTTTGCTCACTGGGTTTCTCAAGGTGCTCAACCTTCTGAACGTGTTGCTTCTTTGGCTGCTCAAGCTAAAAAAGCTACTGCATAATTATTGTAGTAGGTAGCCCATGACACCAACACAGAATGTTCCCGAAGATCGTATTCAGATTGGACAGTTACGTTCAGCTTATGGATTAAATGGGTGGCTCTGGGTGTATTCCAATACAGAACCCATGAGCAATATGTTTGACTACTTGCCTTGGTACATCGAGACCAAGGCCGGTTGGCAAATCGTTGATGTAAAACGTTGGAAACCACATGGCAAAGGCCTGGTTGTTGCTCTAAAAGGTGTGAGTGATCGCACAGGAGCAGAAAGCTTGGTTGGCGCTAATATCTGGATTGCTAAATCTCAACTGCCGAAAGCAGATGTAGATGAGTACTACTGGTCAGATTTGAAAGGCTTAACAGTGTTAGGTCTTGATGACGACGAACAGGAAGTGAACTTGGGGCAAATTCATGAGTTGTTTGAAACTGGAGCCAATGATGTGATGGTTGTACGTGCTACACCAGACAGCATTGATTCAGAAGAACGCATGATCCCGTGGCATAAAGATGTGGTGCAACGCGTTGATCTTGAAGCTGGTCGCATTTACGTCAATTGGGGCGTAGATTATTAATCCTTTTTATAGGATTAACGCAGCAGGAAAATAGAGGAGTCTGCGGTGTTTTTTGCAGTCATTACGCTTTTTCCTGAAATGTTTGAAGCGATTACAGCCTACGGGATTAGCGGGCGTGCAGCAAAACGTGACATAGTACAAGTCACTTGTATTAATCCACGTGATTTTGCTGAAGGGAATTACCGAAGAGTGGATGAACGTCCATTTGGTGGTGGCCCTGGTATGGTGATGATGGCGGAGCCTTTGGCAAAAGCAATTAACCATGCCAAACAACTTGCTTCGCAAGCAGGATGTGTTCATGTACCTGTGGTGTATATGTCTCCACAAGGCAAAACTTTAAATGAACAGGCAGTACAGCAGTTTGTCGATTATGATGGCTTAATTGTATTGTGTGGGCGTTATGAAGGCGTCGATGAGCGTTTGATCCAGCATTATGTTGATCAGGAATGGTCGATTGGAGATTACGTCTTATCTGGTGGTGAACTACCTGCCATGGTGTTGCTTGATAGTATTATTCGCCGTTTGCCGAATGTAATGTCAGATGAGCAATCGGCGATACAGGATTCTTTTGTAGATGGTCTTTTGGATTGTCCGCAATACACTAAGCCAGACCAGTTTGAAGGGTTAGATGTTCCTGAAATTTTAAAGTCGGGACATCATGCCAATATTGAGAAATGGCGTTTTTTGCAGCGTTATCAACGAACTTTAGAGCGTCGACCTGAGTTGATTGAACAAGTTACGTTGACTAAGCAGCAAAAAAAATGGCTGTCAGATGAACAAGGGTAAGCATATTCCCTGTGTTTTTCTGAGCAAAAGATGAGAAGCTTTGCTTCGAATTAAAGCATAAGTCTATTTTTTATAGATTTATGTGCACTTAAGGCTCTTTACGGTTGTCGTAAAGGGAAAGTTAAACGGGTTGATATGCGCTTTAGCCTCTATCCCCAGCGGAAACTCAGGCCTCTTCTGACTCCGCACATATTGGAGATTCCCACAATGAGTGGTAAACATCCTTTAGTTCAAGCTATTGAAAATTCACAGTTAAAAACTGACCTTCCTGAATTTGCTCCTGGTGACACAGTAGTTGTTCAAGTTAAAGTAAAAGAAGGTGACCGTGAACGTCTTCAGGCATTTGAAGGTGTTGTAATCGCTAAGAAAAACCGTGGTTTGAACTCTGCGTTCACAGTACGTAAAATTTCTAGCGGTGTTGGTGTTGAGCGTGTATTCCAAACTCACTCACCAGTTGTTGCTAAAATCGAAGTGAAACGTCGTGGTGACGTTCGTCGTGCTAAACTTTACTACCTCCGTGACTTGTCTGGTAAAGCTGCACGTATTCGTGAAAAATTACCAGCTCGTAAAGCGTAAGCTTATAGCGAGTAAAAAATGCGCCTTTTGGCGCATTTTTTTGTTTTAAAGCTTATAATCCTTGAAGTTTTAAACGGTTAGCATGTTGACGGTAAACCGAGACAGGGTCTGCTGCAAAAATAGAACGTATTCCCATGACCTGATTGACTTCATCTAAATGATTCCAGTTATAGTCGTCACGAATAGTTTTACCAAATTTGGCACTGCATCGAGAAACCAGCCCATCATTATCCCCAAATGGGTCAACCACTAGACTACTTCCTGTCAATGCTATATCAAATGGATCTAATGGGTTTGTCAGCGCTTTATTACCAGAGAATGAATACATATAAATGCCTTTCTCCTGATAAGCACCCTCACCACAAGACGTGGTAGGAACACCCATTGGAAACTGGGCATTAAACTGTGCAGAGCCTTGAGTCGATAAACTGTGGGCACCTGCTAGGGAGTCATGCGGATAACTATTTGGGTCTAGACCTCCTGCCCAAGTAATTGCTGCGGAAAACCAGTTTACTAATGTTGCCAGTCCGGATAGAGGAGTACCCTCAACATTCAGGATGACATCTGCCATTGGCGATCCTTTGTGAGGTGCACCAATAGTAGTAAGCGAAGCGACTTTTTCAGGCATGATCCCAGCGACATAGCGAATTGTTGGTCCCCCGTGGCTATGTCCGATCAAGTTGACTTTAGGCTTTCCGGTGATGGCAATAATTTCTTCTATTTGTTGGGCAAGTTGTTCTCCACGAACTTCAGTTGAGTTAAACGGAGAAACTCTTGTTGCCCAGACATTTCCTCCGTTACGTGCAAGATCAGGAAGAATCTGATACCAGTAGTCCAGACCAAGCGTATCTGTTCCAACTCGATTAAAACCCGCCATACCATGGTTAAAAACCAATGGATATTTGGTTTGTGCATAAGTCGAATAGACGAATGAGCTTTTGACTTGCTCAGCATTTGTGGCATGGGTTGCTGAAACACTCAGTCCTGAGAGTATTGCAGCACAGAAAAATATTAAGTTCCTTTTCATTTTTTACTCACTATTTTTATTTTGTATGAGAAGCAGCTTCTACTGCTGGATAAGGTTTGGCTCACTTTGAAATAGAAAAGCCTAGTAGTTAAAGGGTAGTTCACCTCCTTGATCATGGACTGTTTCAAAAGTTCTAAGACGAAGCTGTTCTTGCGATGAGCTAAATTGTTGTTGGCGTAGTTGTTGAATAGCTTGTTTTTTAGCGTTGTCACTCATATTGCTATGCAGGACTTCATCACGTTGATTTAAGTAGCCAGTCACTCGCTGTTGCCACGCATTACGTTGTATATCTAAAGTTTCTAATCGTTGAGTTGCTTCGGCTCCAACAAGTGCTGTACGCATTTGCCGAAGTTCCTCTGCTGAACCATTGCGAGCTTTAATTTGTTTGGTCAGTGTGTGTAAATCATCAAGCTTTGAGAGTTCTTGTAGGTTTTCTTGCCAGTCTTCTGGTAATTGTTCAAAGCGCTCTTTGAGTTTTTTAGCTTTTTCAATTTCGCTTAAAGATGAATCTTCTAAAATCTTCATGCGATCTAATGTGTAGTTCTGATAAATGTCTTCTGTTGAAAATAACCCTTCAATTTCAGAGGCAGAGAAGAAACGTTTTCTTATATCTTGAATTGAACTGAAGATCTTTTGAAAATAATTTTGATCTTGTTGTTTAGATTGAGGCGGTTGAATTTGTGCAAGCTGCTCACGGTATTTTAAATAACGCGTCCACAAATCAATAATCTGTGAGCGGGCTGGCTCTAAATATTGATCTTGTATAAATTTCTCAAAATGAGTTTTAACTTGTTGTAAATTGCTCTCACCATACTGCGTAATAAAATATTCAAAGCAGTCACGGGTTTGGCTATTCACAACTAAATGCTGTGAACTATCAATTTTTAATTGGCAGTTAACTTGAGTATCTTGCTGACTTTTACTCAAATAAGTATTTTCGTTTAATGATGAATTTAAAGTAGATTGCGAAGTAGCTACCAAACTTTTAGCTTCATCCTGATTTGGCTGAGGTGAAGTATTTTCCGAGTCTGGGCTTAACCAATACACACATGCGATGAGGCTCAAAATAAAAAATCCGAGCACACACCACCCTATCTTTTTCTGCATCCTTTGCATAAAGATATCTTCCTTAAGTTTTCATTTGTTGTTTTTTTACTCGATCATTAATGTGCCATAAAATAAGTGAAAAGGCACCTAAATATTATGAAAATATCTTGCTGAATTTGCTAACATGTCGGCACTTTTCTCTAGCTTTGTGTTCCAGTAAAAATGACGACAAAAAATCAAAAAATTTCTCGTCGCCATATCAGTGGTGTATTTCTTTTAAATAAACCATTAGGGCTAAGTTCTAACGCTGCTTTGCAAAAAGTGCGTTGGCTTTACCGTGCCCAAAAGGCGGGTCATACTGGTGCATTAGATCCATTAGCAACCGGTTTACTTCCTATTTGTTTAGGAGAGGCCACTAAATTCTCACATTACTTGCTGGACTCGACAAAGCGTTATCAAACTACTGTTCGATTAGGCCAAACTACAACAACAGGTGATGTTGAAGGCGATATTTTACAAGAACGTCCTATCCCGGTTCTTAGCAAAGAACTTATTGAGCAAACTTTAGAAAAGTTTAGGGGCGATATTCAACAAGTTCCACCGATGTACTCGGCATTAAAAAAAGAAGGTAAGCCGTTATATGAGCTGGCCAGAAAGGGTATAGAGATTGAGCGTGAGGCACGCCCGGTTACAATTTATGCTCTAGAACTCATTGAATTTAATGAAAATAGTATCACTTTAGATGTAACTTGTTCTAAAGGAACATATATTCGTGTGTTAGGTGAAGATATTGGTGAGGCGCTTGGTTGTGGTGGTCATTTAACAATGCTTCACCGTATTCAAACTGGACATTTTGAACTCATCCCAAGTTATACCATTGAATATTTGGAAAGCTTAACGGAAGAGCAAAGAGAAGCTTTGCTACTGCCCGTATATGCTCCAATTGACCATTTCTTAAAAATTCAGGTTCCCGAAGGACGGGAAAAATATTTTTGTAACGGTCTAGAAAGCAATATTGATCATTCTGCAGAAGCAGAAGTGTTGGTTTTTTCGGGTGAACGCTGTCTAGGTTTAGCTGAAATTACCGATAAAAAACGGTTGGTACCTAAACGTATCTTAAATTTGTAGTAGATGTAGAGTATAAAACATGGGCATGGAATGGGATGTTATCCTTAGTTTGATCTTTTTTGCGTTTACTGCGGGAGCAATTGATGCTGCTGTTGGTGGCGGTGGACTCATCCAGATTCCTGGGATCATGAGCACTTTTCCTAACATGTCGACTGCTACGGTGATTGGTACCAATAAAGTCTCATCCATTTTTGGTACGGCATCGGCAGCTTATACATTTGCTAAAAAAGTAAAGTTGCAATGGAAGCTTTTAGCCGTTATTGCCACTTGTGCTTTGATTAGTTCTTTCGCAGGTGCAGCTTGTTTGTCGCTTATCCCTCAATCGGTATTGCGTCCTTTCGTTTTCGTGATGTTGATTGTGATTGCGATTTATACCCTAGTTAAAAAGAACTTCGGACAGGTTCATACCGAGCAAAAAATTACTACGAAAATGCTCGTTTTAGCTGGTATCGGTAGTCTGGCGATTGGCTTTTATGACGGTATTTTCGGACCGGGTACTGGTAGTTTCTTTATCTTTTTCTTCATTCGTTTTTTACAAGTCGATTTTTTACATGCTTCGGCGTTGTCAAAAATCGGTAATTTTATGACTAACTTAGCTGCGCTGAGTTTCCTCATCCCAACTGGGCACGCTATTTTACATATTGGTTTAATGATGGCAGCGGCTAACGTGCTAGGTTCTATTGTTGGGGTGCGTACCGCGCTTAAATACGGTAGTGGTTTTGTACGTATTATCTTTTTAATTTTGGTGAGTATCCTGATTTGCCGTTTGGGATATCAAATGTTTGTTACAGGTTAAATAAGATAAAAGTATGAACTGTTCCTGAGGAGTGGTTCATACTTTTGTGTATCATTTAAAGCTATAAATATAAAAATCATTACAGAAACTTACTAGAAAGAAAACTGTGTAAAAAATAGTCTCATTTTAAGCTACTTAAATAATATAAATTTTGCCGTACGATAAACCTTGAAATAAAAAAGATTTTTTAACTAAAAATGAGGAAGAGAATGAATATTTTCGAAGCATTAAGAGAAAGCCACGAAAATCAACGCAACCTTTCTGAACAATTAACCCAGACACATGGTTTAACCGAAGAACGAAAAGAATTATTTGATGCATTAAAAAACGAACTTTATGCTCACTCAGTTGCCGAAGACCGTTATTTATATATCCCTTTAATGTTTGATGATGTCGGTTTGGATATTACGAGACATGCTTTATCTGAACACCATGAAATGGATGAGTTGGTCGAGCAACTTGAAAAAACGGATATGAGTAGCCCAAGTTGGTTGGCAACCGCTAAACAGTTGAGCGAAAAAGTCCATCACCATTTAAAAGAAGAAGAGCATAAATTTTTTCAGCAAGCCGGTAAAATTCTTAAAGACAGTGAAAAAGAAACGCTAGGCAATAAATATTTAAAGGAATATAAAAAGTATAAAAAACAGCAATAAGCTACACCTATGGTGCTGTTTTGCTCCTTAAAGTAACCCCAATTGACGCTAGCATTACGCAAGCTAAAGCCACCCATTGCAGCATGCTGATTTCTTCGTGAAGTAATAAGAAACCTGTTAATGCTGCCAATGCTGGCGCTAAACTTGTTAGGGTGCCATAAGTTAATTTATTAAGTTGTTTGAGTGCCATTAGGTCGAGTGCATAGGGAATAGCAGTCGCTAAAACTGCAATAAGTAAGGCTTTACCCCAGTACTGTGTATCAAGTAATGCTGGGCCATTATACCAAATACCAATTGGTAATAAGGCGAGGGCAGATACGGTAATCCCTATGGTTAAGGCATGCATTCCTATATTTTGAGTTACAACTTTTTGGCCAAAATAAATATAGAATGCCCAACAAAGCCCTGCGCCTAAAGCACAGGCTGCACCTACGTAAGAAAAGTGGTGTTGAGTTGGATCTTGCCAAGGTACCATGAGTGCAATACCCAGCATGGCAAAAGCTACCCAGATATAATCGCTCTTTTGTTTGATAGAAACTAGGGCTAGGCCTAATGGACCAATAAATTCTAGACCTACCGCAATCCCTTGGGGTAATTTTCCAAGAGAGGTATAAAATAAGATATTCATTAACCCTAATGATGCGCAGTACATTAATAAATCACGCCATTTTAAATAAGGTAAGCGAGACCAGATTTTCCAAGAACGGAACATAACGGCAACAATCACTGCTGCAAAACATAGTCTTAAAATAGTAACGGTAAGCGGATCTAAAGCCGCAATAAGTTGCTTGGCAAATGAAGCGCTAATTTGATACGAAACCATCGACAAAATCATATATAGCACAGCAATAATTGGAAGATTTTGCATGGAAGTACCTTAACGCTTCATTTGATATGTAAAAAATAAGAGTGATTAATTATAGCCAATACTGGGTTTCAACTCGCAGGTTTTGCAGAATTAACTTACTGTTTTTTCACGTTGTTGTCGGGCTCTTTGGGTGGTTATGGTACAACCCACAGAAGCAGCAATAATGGTGGCGAGTGCCAACCATTGATTCCATAACAGGTATTCACCTAAGAAGATAAAACCGGAAAGTGCAGCAACAGCTGGCTCTAGGCTCATCAATGTTCCAAAACTTAAAGGTGTTAAATTGCGTAGAGCTAACATTTCTAAAGAGAATGGAAGTGCGCTGGCTAAAACGGCGAGACCAATAAAATAAAAAAAGTATGGTAGTTCTATAACTTGCCCAATCGAGCCTGAGAAAAAAGTAATAGGTAAAAGTATACAAGCACCTACAGTCATGCCCAAACAAACGGTATGGTTACCTGAGATACCAGAAGGCTTTTGCCCTGCAATAATATATAGGGCCCAACAAGCACCCGCACTCATCGCAAATAAGACTCCGATCCAGTCCAAACTATGTGCTTGGTTAAAAGGAAATAATAAAATGAGACCAATAATTGCGAAAGTGACCCAGACAAAATCATATTTTTGTTTAGCATGGTAAAGGGCCACACTGAGTGGACCAATAAATTCAAATGCAACCGCAATACCAATGGGTAAACGTTCAAGCGATAAATAGAAAAGAGCATTCATGCCAGCAAGAGCAAAGCCATAGCTCAAAATAGCTTTCCATCGGACCTGACTAAAATTAATTTTCCAGATCTGAAAAATGAAAGCCAAAATAAATGCCCCAATACATAAACGCATTGCAGAAACAGTCAGTACAGGAAAGTTCTGAAACAGGACTTTAGCTAAGGATGCGCTACTTTGGACACTTAACATGGCAAGAATAAGAAAGCCCAAAGCATGAAGCTGGGATTTCTGGCTTGAACTGGACATTTTATTATTTGATCAATTGGTATACTTTTCACATGATAATGTAAATACCTATAAAAAAGCCACAGACAATGCTGTGGCTTTTAAAGTTACAGTCTGTATTAGAACAATACGCGTACGCGAATTGTGCCTTCAACTTCATGCAACATATCTAAAGCTTCTTGAGAAGCAGAAGCATCTACGTCCATTACAAGGTAACCGATGTCGCCTTTAGTCATAAGTGACTGACCAGAAATGTTGATGCCTTGTTCAGCAAACAAGTTGTTGATTTTAGACAATACACCCGGTACGTTTTTGTGGATGTGTAGTAAACGGTGTTGACCCGCTGTCAATGGCAACGCGATTTCTGGGAAGTTTACCGCAGAAAGTGTCATACCCTTATCAGAGTAAGCAACAAATTTCTCTGCTACTTCTAAACCGATGTTTGCTTGAGCTTCCATCGTTGAACCACCAACGTGAGGAGTCAAGATCACGTTGTCTAAACCACGAAGTGGAGACTGGAACTCTTCACCATTTGCTTTTGGTTCTTTCGGGAATACGTCAACTGCCGCACCTGCAAGGTGACCAGATTTGATTGCATCAGCTAAATCTTCGATTACTACACATGTACCACGTGCAGCATTTAAGAAGATTGCGCCTTCTTTCATTTTTGCAAATTGTTCTTTAGTGAAGAAGTTACGTGTAGACGGAACATCCGGTACATGCAAAGTCACAACATCGGCAGTTGCTAAAAGTTCATCTAAAGAACCAACTTGGCGAGCATTACCCATTGGTAATTTAGTGACTGCATCATAATAAATGACATGCATACCCATACTTTCAGCAAGAACTGAAAGTTGAGAACCGATGGAACCGTAACCCACAATACCTAAAGTTTTGCCACGAGTTTCAAAAGAACCCACAGCAGATTTGTCCCAACCACCACGATGACAAGCCGCTGACTTTTCAGGAACACGGCGAAGAAGAAGAATAGTTTCAGCAAGTACGAGCTCTGCAACCGAACGCGTATTTGAATATGGTGCGTTAAATACAGGAATACCACGTGCCATCGCTGCTTTAAGATCTACTTGGTTTGTTCCGATACAGAAACAACCTACTGCGATCAATTTATTTGCAGCTTCGAAAACTTCTTCAGTCAATTGGGTACGCGAACGAATACCAATAAAGTGAGCATCTTTAATTGCTTCTTTAAGTGCTTCGCCTTCAAGAGCAGTTTTGCGATAGTCAATGTTGGTATAACCCGCAGCGTTTAAAGTATCGACTGCGTTTTGGTGAACGCCTTCTAACAAAAGGAAACGGATTTTATCTTTAGGTAGTGAAAGATGTTGGCTCATTACGGCTCCGCTACAAAGGCCAAATTTGGTGGCGGTATAATAACATACTGGGCAGCGCTATAGATATTTCGTTTATACCATCGCCTTATGGCAATTTTATCTATGTCTAATCACTTCCATTTATGGCTTGTCGAGCATTACAAAATATGCTTGATCTACGTTTAGGCCCAAATTTTCCTTTAAGGCCTTATAAAAAGTGTTTTATTGGTGTTAAACATGTTTTGTAGTGACAGTATCTCTATTCTGAACTTTATCGCTTGTGCTGTTACATGTAGAATATAGGAGTTCCTTGAACATTATGGCTTTGCTCAGGTGAAAACCTAGAGAAATATGAGGTCATAGTCCCACCACAGTTTACTTCTTGCTAGGTCTGCAAACGATGAATGCTCCAGTCGCTTTAACACCTGAGTTACTCACCCAATTAACAGCAATCGTCGGTGAAAACCGTATTAAAACCGATGCTGATAGTCTCGAAAACTGGGGTAAAGATCATACCAAGCATTTTAATCCGAACCCATCGGTCATCGTTTTTCCATCAACGACTGAACAAGTTCAGGAAGTTGTGAAGCTTGCAAACCAGTTTAATATCGCAATTACACCGTCAGGTGGACGTACAGGACTTTCTGCTGGTGCTGTAGCAACCAATGGTGAAATTGTCATTAGCATGGACAAAATGAACCAGATTCTTGAGTTCTTTCCGGCAGACCGTATGGTTCGTGTACAAGCTGGTGTTGTGACTGAGCAATTGCAAAATTATGCAGAAGAACAAGGCATGTATTATCCAGTTGACTTTGCGTCAGCAGGTTCTAGCCAGATTGGCGGTAATATCGGTACCAACGCTGGTGGTATTAAAGTCATTAAATATGGCATGACGCGTAACTGGGTACTCGGTTTAACTGTAGTGACGGGTAAGGGCGACATTTTACGTTTAAACAAAGGCATGATTAAAAATGCAACTGGTTATGCATTACAGCATTTGTTTATTGGTGGTGAAGGTACATTAGGTTTAGTGACTGAAGCAGAAATTAAACTTGAGCGTCAACCACAAAACCTACAAGTTTTAGTTTTAGGTGTTCCTGATTTTGATGCAGTAATGCCTGTGTTACATGCTTTCCAAAAAGATATCGACTTAACTGCATTTGAGTTCTTTGGTGAGCTTGCAATGCAAAAAGTACTCGACCGTGGTCATGTTCAACGTCCATTTGAAACTCAATGTCCATTCTATGTATTGCTTGAGTTTGAAGCGCCATACGAACCGATTATCGACAAAGCAATGGAGATTTTCGAGCACTGTATGGAACAAGGTTGGGTACTTGATGGTGTAATGAGCCAGAGTCTTGATCAAGTAGAGAGCTTGTGGCGTTTACGCGAAGATATTTCTGAATCAATCGCGCCGTTTATTCCATACAAAAACGATATTTCAGTATTAATTACTCACGTACCTGCATTTATTCGTGAGATTGATGCAATTGTTCAAGAAAACTATCCTGACTTTGAAATTTGCTGGTTCGGCCATATCGGCGACGGTAACTTGCACTTAAATATTTTAAAACCTGAAAACTTAACCAAAGATGAGTTCTTTGCGAAGTGTCAAGTTGTGAATAAATATGTGTTTGATACCGTTAAAAAATACGATGGTTCAATCTCTGCCGAGCATGGCGTAGGTATGACGAAAAAGCCATATTTGGAATATTCGCGCTCAGCTGAAGAAATCGAATATATGAAAGCTTTGAAAAAAGTATTTGACCCGAAAGGTATTATGAATCCGGGTAAATTATTCGATCTTTAAATTAGATCTATTTTGTAGAACTACATAGTTTCTACAGAGTAACCGACAAAGGCATAGCATCATAAAGCTATGCCTTTTGTTTTTTGGTGATGAAAATGCAACGTTTATTTTTTATTTCTGCACTTTGTGCTGGACTTATGACGGGTTGTGCAACCACAAGTAAATTAATTCCTTTTGTGGGCTCAGAAACCCCAATGCAACAAGTACTTAAAACGCAACCCGAGATTGTAAAAGAGCATAACAATACTTCAGTTCAGCAGGTATTTAACCGAGTAGAATCTCCAACAGTTTCTCGCATTACTGTTATACAAACCGGTTTAATGGATGATTCTGTCTCAGCAATTCGGACGGAATATTTATTTAAATTGGTTGATGAAAAGTGGCAATTGCAAAATAAGCAAAAGAGCTACCAATGTGCAAGAGGAAAAGGTTCTAAAGGTTTCCAGACGCAGCTTTGTTCTTAAGCATAAAAAAGACGATAAATATATCGTCTTTTTTTATTTCTTAAATTATACGCCGCTTTCTAAAATTTTAATTTTGACGTCAACTACATCATCTTTGACTGCTTCATGATGCGCTTGCATATGAGGTGTAGCTAAGTGTGCTTCAAGATGAGCCACACTTTCCCATTTTTCTAACATCACAATAATGTCAGGGTCTTTGTTTTGGAAGCTCGCATTTGAAATGTGGTCAACCAAAGGTTCATAACCATGACAACCATCTTCTGCTAAAACAGTTGGAATGATTTTTTGAAATGCATTCAATACGTTTTGGCGGTGCTGTCCACCCGATTGAGTACGAATTTCCGCGATAATAGTAAGCATGGTTTTCTCCGGGTTAGGCTGCTGCAAATAGTGTGTTCAAATGTGCTTTGTATGCTTCCACATAACTATCTACATCAGGCATTTTAATTACATCATTTACAATAAATGTTGGTAGGGTACTCATACCTAAGAACTGATTTGCTTTATGAAATGGTAAATAAACACCATCTACACCCACGCCATGGAAAAACTGATCCGCATCGTCAAATGCTTCCATTGGCGCATTCCAAGTAAGTGACAGCATATATTTTTTGTCATGAATTAAACCACCTGAACCATATTTTTTTGAGGCATCAGAGCGGCTACGACCATCGTTTGCATAAAGAGAACCATGACCTGTCGTAAATACATCGTCAATATATTTTTTTACGGTCCACGGTGCACCCATCCACCAGCCCGGCATTTGATAAATCACGACATCTGCCCATAAATATTTTTCTACTTCAGCTTCAGCATTGTAGTCACTATCTGCACGAGTGACTTTTACTTCATGACCGAGTTCAGTGAGGTGATTCGTCGCTAATGTCGTGAGTGTGTCATTTAATTCACCATTTGAGTGCGCAAATTGTTTGGCACCATTAATGACTAAAATATTGCTCATGGGAGTTACTCTAATTCAATTCTTAAACTTGAGCGATACTTTAGAGAACTTACTCTTAAAGAAAAATGTAGTAATTGGAAAAATATTATTGATTAAAAATCATTAATCTTGGTTTGATACCTTATATTGGTTTCTTTATTTTAATGGCAAATACTTTACAAAGTTGAACGGAAAAAATTGTTTGTAGCCTTTAGCATCATGGTGAAATTGTGGTGGAGTTGAGTATGAAAAAGATTGGTTTACTCATGATGTGTAATTTGTTGATTCTGAGTGCTTGTACACCAAATACAAATCCACCTACACCTCAAGCGAACAGTCCGATACAAGCTGTTTTACTCGATCAACCTAATCTTTTAAATAATGCCAGTAATTTAAGTATTTCACAGCAAATGAATGCTTTAGAAGATCCTTCTAATGCTCAAGTCACTATTTTGCAGACAGAGCCGAGTGAAGATGCTGTTTCGAAAACACGTACTGAGTATTTATTAAAAAAAGATCAGACTGTTTGGAAAATCGTGAATAAAAAACAAAGTTATCAATGTACAAAGGGCGAGGAAGCAGCAGACTTTCAAGTTAATCCTTGTCCTTAAAGCTGAATTTCTATTGAATATGTGGATAACTTTAGGGTTATTCACAATATAAAAATGAGTTCGTCATCATTAAAATATAGAATTTAAAATTGTTGGAATTGTCCGATTGATGATCAATTTGAAAAGTGATATTGTGTCATCCGGCAATTATGCCAGATGGTAAAAATTACCGAATCTCACGTCATACATTTTTTCTCGTTTTAGACACCTTGTGAATACGGTGTTTCACATTCTAAACATGCACTCTCACGGCATATAACAACTTAACTAAAGATTGACTGACCATACTGTCATCGTCATGGCTACATTATTTATTTCAATATGTAGTTGCTGAGACATAGTGGCCGCTATTTTGAAGTGTACAAACTCATGAAAAATATTCAAACGACAGCGTTGAACCGTACAACGTTGATGTTTCCTTTAGCTTTAGTGCTATTTGAATTTGCGGTTTATATTGGTAATGACCTGATTCAGCCAGCCATGTTGGCAATTACTGAAGATTTCGGTGTAAGTGCAACTTGGGCGCCGTCTTCAATGTCATTTTATTTATTAGGTGGTGCATCTGTTGCATGGTTACTAGGACCTTTATCAGATCGATTAGGCCGTAAAAAAGTACTTTTGTCTGGTGTTTTATTTTTTGCCTTGTGCTGTTTTTTAATTTTATTAACGCGACAAATTGAACACTTTCTGACATTACGTTTTTTACAAGGTATTGGGTTAAGCGTAATTTCAGCAGTGGGATATGCCGCAATTCAGGAAAATTTTGCCGAGCGTGATGCGATTAAAGTCATGGCACTTATGGCAAATATCTCATTGCTTGCGCCTTTGCTAGGACCTGTACTTGGAGCTTTCTTAATTGATTATGTTTCATGGCACTGGGGTTTCGTGGCAATTGCTTTACTCGCACTGCTGAGTTGGGTTGGCTTAAAGAAACAAATGCCTAGTCATAAGGTGAGTGTAACCAAACAGCCTTTTAGTTATCTTTTTGATGACTTTAAAAAGATATTTAGCAATCGGCAGTTCCTTGGGTTAACGTTGGCCTTACCGCTTGTAGGTATGCCGCTTATGCTCTGGATCGCGTTATCACCAATTATTTTGGTCGATGAACTGAAGCTAACGAGCGTGCAATATGGTTTAGCACAGTTCCCGGTATTTTTAGGTTTAATTGTTGGTAACATTGTTTTAATTAAAATTATTGACCGTTTAGCTTTAGGTAAAACTGTCTTAATTGGCTTACCGATTATGCTCACTGGTACGCTAATTTTAATATTAGGTGTTGTCTGGCAAGCCTATTTAATTCCTTGCTTATTAATAGGTATGACACTCATTTGTTTTGGTGAAGGAATTAGCTTCTCAGTGTTGTACCGTTTTGCGCTCATGTCATCTGAAGTGTCAAAAGGAACTGTAGCTGCTGCTGTTTCAATGCTATTGATGACGAGCTTCTTTGCAATGATTGAGCTTGTACGTTACCTCTACACCCAATTTCATTTATGGGCTTTTGTCTTATCTGCTTTTGCATTTATTGCCTTGTGGTTTACTCAACCACGTTTAGCTTTAAAACGAGAAATGCAGGAAAGAGTTGCACAAGACTTACATTAAAAAAATACCGGAATTTATATTCCGGTATTTTTTATTCTATTTAATTTCATGCTCTAAAAGTTTGCCTTTTAAGCTTAAGAGTTCAGGCAAGGTTTCTAATAATAAACTCATCTGTTTTAAGACAAGTGTGTAGTTCTCTGAAAAATGTTCGTGAGTTATTAAACTTTGAATTTGCTTTAAAGTCTGTTCAAGAAAACTAAAGTTAACCGAAGCTTGTTCAAATAAACTTTGTTTAAGAATTTGCTGACAATCCAGTAAGAGTTGTAATACCTGTTGATCATCAATTTTTTGTCTTTGGCTGCCTAAGGCGGCGACATAACTCAGCTGGCTGTGGCTATAAACCAAATAACGAAAGGCGTAATGAATCAGCTCTGGATTCGGGTTGGGCTCGGCACTTAAGCTTGAAATCATATTCGACAGTTCAATTTGCGCGTTATGTGCAGCACGGCGAATTCTACGATATTCAATGTCTTGATTTTTCCCATGCTGATATTGCTCAACAATCACATTAAAATAATCAAATGTGGCTTGGCTACTTTTCTTAATATTGTTTGGAATATTACGGAAGTTCCAGTCCGGCCATATAAAATTAACAGCAAGCCAAGCAATAAAGCAGCCTAATAAGGTGTCGATTAGACGAGGTAAAATAATGCTGTAACCTGCACCTTTTAAATTGAAAATGAGCAATACCATTAAGGTTGCCATCAGTGTTGCCAGCGCATATTTTTTCTGGCGTAAGTAGAAAAAGCTAACTCCACAAATAATGGTAAGAATGAGTTGACCTTCAATACTAGGAACAAAATATAAAATGGGAATACCCAATAAAACGCCGAGTAAAGTCCCAATCGTTCTAAGCTTTAAACGACTTTTGGTTGCAAAGTAAGTAATTTGGCAAACAAATAAACTGGTGAGCAAAATCCAGTAACCATGTTGGGCAAAAGGTAAGAGGGAAATGGCATAACCTGCGGCAAATACAACCGCAATTCGTACTGCATGTCTAAATAGGGCCGATTGTGGCGTCAGTTGCTGCCGAATTTTTAAAACAAGGTCTGAAAATCCTTGAATATCATCATCTAGTAAATTGAGATGTTCTTGCTTGTTCTGACTTAGCGTTTCATTAAACGGTTGAGCATATTGAAGCTGTTCAAATTGTTCATGCATTCCTTTTAAATTATTAAAAATCAGCTTTAAATTTTTAACTTCAAAATTTTGTGGATGCTGTTGTATCCAGTCTTTCAAAGAGCTTTCCAAATGGTTTAGGCCAATTTGGCTTTCTTGAGAAGACTGATATTGTTGATTATGCAAAATGCATTGGGCTAAATCATGGCAAGCTTGTGCCTGTAAGCGTAGGTTTTTCTGAAAACGAAAAATGAGATCACTACGGCTAAAATTTTGTTGGATATGCTCGTAGTGTAAATAATTAGAAGTTGCCTGCTCGTGTATATCTCGCGCAAAAAAGTATAGGTTTAACCAGTAAATACTTTTATTACTGACTCGTGATGCCTTAAGGCGAGTCAGCAGAGAGCTACGTATTTGGTTAAGGCTCTGTGCAACTTGTGTATTTTGTAGTGATAACTCAAATAAAAGCTGTTCAACATTTTCTTTATTATCTGGGTCGAACAACCGTGCTTTAGCTTGAAGTAAGGCTGAAATTTCTTCAAAAATTTGTGAAAGTTTATCTTGTAAAGGAAGTGTTGGTTTAAGAATAAAAAATAAAATAGAAGTTAAGCCGTACCACAACGCACCATAGACAAAATAAGTAGGCTGTTGGTACCAGTGTGCATATTCTCCTAAACCAAACATGCTATAAATTGAGAGTAAAATCGTACCAAAAGAAATGGTGGCGTAGCGTTGCCCTAAAGCTCCCAATAAAATGAAACAAGCACTGGAAATTGAAAGATATAAAATAAATAAAAATTTATAAGGTGCTAAAAAACCAAGAATAGTGCTGACAGTAAAAAAGAGTAGGCAGACATAGAGCAAGTTGCGTAAACGAAGACTTAAGCGATCATCAAAATCGGTAAGTGCAGCAGCAATCGCACCTAAAGTCACAGGAACGATCAGTTCATTATGACCTAACCAAAGTAAACCTAAAGTTGTGCCTGTGAGTACAATTAAAATTTGCAGGCAATAAATTAAAATTGAATTCGCTTTAAAACGATTGAATAGTTGAGTCAGATTATTCACGGCTTTTTTTCTAAATGAGAGGGTACGTGACAATTGGTATTTAAATTTTTATTACTTGAAAAATATTATGCGTTTTGTCTAAAAAAGTCAGTTTATTTTTTAAGATTTTATAATAATTAATTAGTCTAAGTTGCTTAATAAAATAGCAAAATTGTGGATATCTTTTTAGATACCCACAATTTAAAAATAGCACTTATTTGATTACGCCACATGCAATTCGCGCTCCGCCACCACCTAGAGGCAAAGGAGAATCTGAATAGTTATCACCACCAGCATGGATCATGATAGCGCGACCTTGAATGTCAGCAAGTTTTAAACGTGGTGCAATAACAGCAGTTGTAGCTACACCAGTATTGTCAACGACTAATGCTGGTAAATCGCCTAAATGCCCGGTAGTTGGCGTACCATGATGTGGGGCTTGGTTAGGGTTATAGTGGCTACCCGCAGCTAAAGCAGCGCCTGGTTTTCCATCTTTAACAGCAGGGGCACAAGATGGATTTTCATGGATGTGGAAACCGCGAGTACCACTTGGTAAATCTGCTAAAGCAGGGGTAATGATTAAGCCCTTATCACTGTCTTGAAAGCTGATCGTACCAAGTTTTTTACCTATACCATTGGCTGTCACTTCATTAACATCCACCACTTTTTTAGTATGCATTGTGGTAAGTGCATGGGCTGTATCAGATACAGTCTTACTTACCGTGCTACAACCGACCGTTAATAAAGCTGTCAGTGCACATACTGCACCAATTTTATTAAATACTGGCATTATAGATATCCTTATAACTATAAATCTGATTTTTTTATTCAAGCAAAGGTGCGTGAACCCTACAAGTTAATTTAAATAGTCACTTTGTATCTTGAAATATTTTTAAATCATTAGCTTAGTTTTTAGATGGCGGTAAATCATCATCTGAATCATAAATCATGGTTGTTTTTGGCATGGGTTCAGGGTCAATCGTCTCATGAAGCCATTCACGCCAAATTGCTAATAAAACAGCTAAAATAACAGGGCCAATAAATAGACCAACTAAACCAAAACTTGCAATACCACCCAATACACCGAACATAATCAATAAAAACGGAATTTGAGTCGCACCAGAGATTACAAGTGGACGGATCACGTTGTCTGAACTACTTACAATCAGCACACCCCATAAGATGACGCCAATAGCTTCCATGGTTTGACCTTGAGAGAACAACCATAGTCCAACGCCTAAGTAGGAAACAGGAGTACCAAACGGAATTAGGGCTAATAAGAACGTTGCAATGGTGAGAACCATTGGGTTAGGTACACCAGCGACGAAATAACTTAATCCAGCCAGTACTGCTTGAGCAATTGCAGTTAAACCCACGCCATACACAACGGCACGAGTGGTTTCTGAAATTGTGTCGAGATAATGATGAATACGTGGCCCAATCACCATTTCCAAGGCTTTACTCACTTGGGTTAAGATCGTGTGGCCATCACGATAAAAGAAGAAAAGACTTAAAATCGCAAAACAAAGTTTGACGATATTTTTACTAATTTCATTTAATAACACACGCCCATAACTTAAATGGCTTTGTACCCAAGCTGCAATATTCTGAATAGTACTATTAGGGTCTGTGTTAATTTCGTTGAGTGTGCGAGATATTTCTTTACCAATAAACGGAAGATTACGAATAAAATCGGGAACGCTTAAATGACCTGAAAAGACTTGACGCTGTAAATCAAAATAAAGGTTACGACCTTCATGTTGTAGAATAAAAATAGCACATGTAAATGGCACGCCAACAATTAAAATGACTAAGCTAATCATAACTGTAGCATTTAAATTATTTCTGTTTTCACCAAAAAAATGCTGAATTCTTAAATAAATCGGCCAAGTCATGTAGGCAATAATGGCAGCCCAAAGTACAGGTACAATAAAGTACTTCAGGATGTTAAATCCTAAAAAGATCAGGATAAAAAACAGCCCAAACAATAAAACGCGCTGTAAAGTAGGAGCGTATGGATGCACGAACAAAATTCTCTAATTTTTAAAATAGAATAAGGTCATATTAACTGAAAAATGACCTGAGACAAATTTTAGGCAGGCGTGCTCATTTCTGCATCTTGCCCACCTAAAATAAAGAGATGGTTTTAGAACCACTCAGATTTATCTTCAATCAGTTTATTTAAAAGAGGCTGCCACTGGCTTTGAATTGCAATAAAGTTCTTTTGTGGTTTATCAAATACACTTAAACCTTGCATTGCTAAACTGCCATAAGCACTACGCTCGGCAATCCACGCAATGGGTTCATGTTCGATTTTTTCAAAAAATTGCTGAATGTCTTTTGAACTGGCGCTGTTCGGCTTAACTCGGTTTGCAAGTAGTAAAATTTGTACTTTACCTTTACGAATACGCTTAATATCCTGCAAATGCTTGAGAAAACGACGTGTACTATCGATATCAAAAAATGAAGGCTGAAGTGGTGTAATAATCGCATGAGCTTCGCTGACTAACTGTTCAGCATGATCGCCCGAAAGAGCACCCGGTGCATCAATAATTAAATAATCTAAATTTTTAGGCGCATCACCAATCGATTTTTCGTGACGCCAATCCAAGCTTTGAATCGCGGCTACACTTTCTGGACGTTGCTTTAACCATTGTAAAGAAGATTTTTGGTTGTCAGAATCTGCCAATGCTACTTTATATCCTTTTTGTGCCAAAGCTGTTGCCAACGTAATGGCTGTCATGGTTTTTCCGCATCCGCCCTTTTGATTTGCAATAAGTATCGTTTTCATAAATTCAGTTATATTCAGCAGCACACTTGTTCTACTTATACCTTAGCATCTTTTTATGTGAAGTAGATGACTGCCTTTGACAAAAGTTTAAGCTACTCCCTAATTTTAGATATGATTGCTCATCTATCGCGATGATGTGTATTTGTTAAGGAAAATTTATGTCCGTATGGCTGGCCATGCTTATTGGTGCTGGTATTGGTATTATTATCACGACGCTTATTTTATCAAATACCCGTAATGGCCGAATCAAGGCTGAATACGAGCAATATATTGCCGAGTTGGAGCTTGAGCATCAACAAGCCCTTGCCCAAGCACAAAAGAGAAGTGTAAATACGAGCCGCGCCGTATTAAAAGGAAAAATGGCAGAACAATTTGCGCCAGTCTTGCCGGAGTTTCAGTATTTGCCAAGTGATGCCAAGTTTATGGGCGACCCGGTTGATTATATTATTTTCGATGGCTATACCGATTTTCGAGATGGAGACGGAACTGCCGATGATATTCAAATTATTTTGCTGGATGTCAAAAGTGGAGGGGCACGTTTAACAAAGGGGCAGCAAGCAATTGCTCAGGCAATTAAGGAAGGGAAAGTTCGTTTTGAAACTTTAAGAATAGATTTTGAAGATTAATAATCTATTTAATTAGGCACAAAAATAGACGAAATTGATCTGTATTGTTACTAAATTCCGATATTTTTTTCATACCTTAGAGCTACCATAAAACGAAGATCTAATGAATTTGATCTAGCAATATTTGAGGTATAAAGCGATGAAAAAACAACGTTTGATGATAGCTTTGCTGGCGACTTTAGGCATGGGGTCAGCATTTGCATCAACCTCGAGTGAATATAATATTGCCAATGGCTTGCTTCCAGTTGAAAAAGATCAATCAATTTCTGTATTACAACCATTTCAGGGAAATTTTAGGATTTTAGGTTCAAAAATTTATCACAATGATGAGCAAGCCAAATTTTCACCGATTGATTATGCGGTAAGTTGGGGTTTATTTGCTCAACCTGAAATCGCGCGAAATATTTCAGTGAAACAATATGACCGCTATTTAAACTGGAAAATAGCAAAACTTCCTGTACCAGCTGAGCAAGCAATGCAGATGGTATCGAATATGCACATTATTCCTGCAAACCCTGAAATCGCCCAACAAATTAAGCAAGTTAAACGTGGTGATTTGGTTTATTTAAAAGGTGATCTGGTTGAAATCAAAGATAAAGATTTAGTTTGGAAGTCATCTTTGACCCCAACTGATACCGGCGATGGTGCATGTGAACTCTTCCGTGTTCAATCAATTCAGTGGGTTGAAAAACAAAATATTTAAATTAAAAAAGCCTTCTTTATAAGAAGGCTTTTTATTGCATGCAGTTAAATTAATGCTGCTGTGAGGCTTTCCAGTACTTTAACTGATTTTGTGCTTGTAAATAGTCAGCAAGTTGTTTGACCTGCTCATCTTTACTTGCCTGCTTATCACTAAAGTTCTTTTCTTGGTTTTCCCAATATTGATAGAGTAAGCCCTGAATATAACGACCTTGTTCAGTTTTTAAGTCGAGGTCTTTTAACATGGTCAATGCTGAGCGCACGTTATCAAGCGTACGTTTTTGTTCAAACTCTGCGGTGAGTGTGCCAGCCTCATGCATTTTCGCTAACTCATTTTCCATCTCGTCACTCATTTCAGTAAAGCGGCGATCGTAATCTTCTAGTAGCGCAATATCATGAGCGTCATCCGCAGTAGCTGGGAATTTCTTCACTGGTCTTTCATTGAGTTTTTCCAAGACCTGATCGGTAGATGAACTTGTATGAGATTGTTCAGTCTTTGCTGGCTCATCTGCTTTTTTACAAGCCGTCAATAATAGGCTAGAGCTGAGCAAAGACATTAAGATGATATGAGGCGTTTTTTTTAACATAGCTTTCAACCGAACCTATTCTCTATGATTTGACGACGTACTTTTTTGAAAATGATATGCATATGTGACATATGGAAAAACAATCTGATCTTGTGGGCCTAACCCAGTAAAATCATAAACAATTTTTTCAAACTGAGCTTTGAGCTGTAATTGATCTTTTTCGGTCATTGCTGCAATAAAACTTGTTGAAAGTAACCGTTTACTCACCACTTGTTCGACAGTACCATGCTGCGATTGCGAAAAAGTATTTAAATTGTCAAAAGTAAATAAATCTTGGTCTTCAAAAACCTTTTTCCACCTTTCACTATGGTAACGAGGTGTATCACCTTCAAGTGGTAGTAGAAAATCCGCTAAGGCTTTTACCCAGTCTGTACCTTCATCGCGCTGGTTCCAAACAAGTCCTAAATGTCCTTGAGGTTTTAATACCCGATGGATTTCGGTCAATGTTTCTATGTTGTCAAACCAATGAAAAGATTGGGCACAAATGACAGCATCAATCTGTTGGTTATTTACTGGAATATTGTGGCTAAAGGCTTGTAAAGTTTTAATATCAGGATAGGCTTGCTGAAGCTGTTGTAACATCTCGCCAATTGGCTCTACCGCAATAATATTGGCATGTGTCTGTTTTAAGTAAGGTAAGAATTTGCCAGTACCCGATCCAAGATCGATAACAGTAGAATTTTCATGTATTTGGAGCCGATCTTGTAGCCAACTTACTATTTCTACGGGATAATTTAGTCTAACTTGCTGATAAAGCTCAGCAGCAGAGCTGAAGCCTTTTTGAGCGGCAGGATGTAAGGATTGTGTCATATTTTGCGCTTTTTAATCTGACTGGCATCTATAAAATAAGATACTCCGCAATCATAAATTGGCAAAACACCTATTTTGTTTCATTTTTGACGATGTATGTGGGAGTAAATTTTCTTTCGGTGTGAGCATGGATAAGCAAATTATTTTTGAAGACGAACACATTAGAGCCATTTTTTTACAAGGCGATTCTAATACATTAGTTCTCTCTTTTGGCGATTTGATTACCCGGGCGAGTGGCTTATCTATCAATGCTGAAAAGTCTCTAATAAAGTACCAATACAATGTCATTGGGGTGATGCCAAAACAAAAATCATGGTTCCCAAAGGCCAGTATGGTTGAGTTGGCAAAAGTCATTTTGCCTATTATTCAGCGTTTTAAAAATATTGTAGGTTATGGTGGCTCAATGGGCGGCTATGCAGCAATTAAATATTCGAATTTATTAAATATGAATCGAATCATTGCATTTGTGCCTCAGTATTCAATTGACCCTGAACAAGTTGAAGACCGACGCTATGTTGAGTTCTTCGATGCTGTCGCGAATAAAGACATGCAAATTCAGCCGCAAGATGTAGATGCAAGTCGTGAATACATTATTGTTTATGATCCTTACTTTTCAATTGATCGCGAACATTACTTAAAAATAAAAGAGATCTTACCAAGTTTACATACAATTCATTTGCCTTTTACAGGACATGAAGCTTTATCTGTATTGGCAAGCTCAAGCCTTTTACATGATTTTATTGAGCATGAATTTGATGAAACGTATTTCTATCAACAAGTTCGTAAAATCAAAAAACAAAGCAAGTTCTATTATCGTAATGTTCTTGCAAATGTGCTGACATACCATGACAGCATGTTATTGAAAATATTGCGTCAAAATGACTTTCAGTTAGATGAACGTTATTTAGACAATCCACTTAAGCAAGCAGTCACTCGTAGTCTTATTAAAACAAAGCAAGCTACAGAGCAAGATTTCCAGAAGCTTGGAATTAAAATTCAGTATAGCCAGCAAGCTGAAAACCATAAAAAGGGTTTGAAAAATCAATTTGAGGCAATACTGGTATTTAATTTGATTAATCTAAAGCTTGAAACCTATGCTGTAGATGTAGTGTTGGCGAACCCATCATATTTGATTCCCATTGTGGCAGAGCACACTGGGGTTGTTCAGATTGAGTTAAATAATGAACTTTATTTGTTAGGGATGAATGACCGAAAAATTATTAAATTGTTTAAACAGGGTGATGCACTCACTTCGGATATGAGTCCGTTTGTTATTAAACAATATTCTGATTTCTTTGCGTTAAGCTACAAGCAATTAAATTTAAATTGTGATGAACAAGGTGTATGTGATTACGTTGAAGGTTCCGTTCAGCCATCTCAACAGTTTGTATTGACCAGCTACTAAGTCATTTCCTCGATTAAATAAAGCTCAAATCTCAAGATTTGAGCTTTATTTTTTGCTTAAAAAATATTTTTTTATCAATTTATTTGTATATAAATTTAAAAGTCATTATTTAAATAAATAGTGTGTCTAATTTTTAAATAAAGATAAAGCTAAAAGTAGGCATGGGGAATTAAGTGAAAAATTATTATATTTTAAAAAGTATAGTTTTTAAATTTATATAAATTAAAGAAATGATGTAAGATTAATTAAAATACAATAATTACCCTAATAATTATTAATTAATTGTTTTTAAAATATATTTTATTTGATTGGCAAAAGATTGCTTAAAATAACTTCACTATTCAAAGATAATTGCATATTTATTTTTTTATCCTAAAATGATTTTTTACTAAATTGTCGTTACAGTTTTTTATATGCAATCATTAAATTATCGGAATAATGATGCATCGCAACATGGAAGTTCTGCACCTTTGAAACGAGCAATGAGTACTCGACATTTGGTGATGATCTCCCTTGGCGGTGCCATAGGTACAGGTCTTTTTCTTGGGTCTGGCGACGTAATCTCTCAAGCAGGTCCAATTGGCGCAATTATCTCTTATTTCTTGGGCGGTCTAATTGCCTATACCGTTATGCTGTGTCTCGGTGAGCTAGCGGTTCATGTCCCTGAATCTGGCTCTTTTGGTGAATACGCACGGCGTTATATCGGTCCAGGTACGGGGTATATGATTACTTGGCTGTATTGGCTGACTTGGACTGCAACTTTGGGGACTGAGTTTACCGCTGCGGCCTTGTTGGTTCAGGAGTGGTTTCCATCTACCTCGGTATGGGCTTGGACTCTTTTCTTTGGCGCCTTGGTTTTCTTTCTTAATGTAAGTTCAACCCGCTTATTTGCAGAGTCTGAATTTTGGTTGGCGCTTGTAAAAGTAATCACCATTATCTGTTTTATTGGTTTGGGATTGCTGGCGATTTTCGGCTTTATTCCTTATCAGGGGCATGAAACAGCACCATTGTTCAGTAATTTAACTGCTCATGGTTGGTTCCCAAATGGTCTTTTCCCAATTTTTGCCACTATGCTTATCGTTAACTTTGCATTTTCTGGCACAGAATTAATTGGGGTGGCGGCTGGCGAAGCTGAGAATCCAGCAAAAACAGTTCCTAAAGCAATTAATGCGGCTATTTGGCGCTTGTTGATTTTCTTTGTTGGTACGATTGTAGTGATTAGTTCACTATTGCCATACCACCTAGCAGGTCTTAGTGCAAATGATGTGAGCAGTAGCCCATTTGTGACTGTATTTAATTACATTGGTATTCCGTATGCAGAGGATATTATCCGTTTTGTAATTATTACAGCTTTACTATCAGCTGCTAACTCGGGTCTATTTGCTGCATCACGTATGATGTGGTCGCTTTCAGCAAAGAATCAGTTACCTAAAATTTTCGCGAAACTCACGCCGTCTGGAACACCTATTATTGCCATTATTGTGACAATGTTTGGTGCTATTCCGGGGTTGCTTTCAGAACAATTTGCGCCAGAAACAATTTTTAAAAATTTGTTGGGTGTTGCTGCTTTTACAATGGTTGTTGTTTGGATTGCAATTTGTATTTCGCAATTTAACTTCCGTAGACAGTGGTATAAGTCAGGAAAAACAGTAAAAGATCTACGTTTCGCTGCACCACTTTTTCCTCTTACTCCAATTGTAGGCGGGCTATTCTGTATAGTTACTTGTATCAGTATGGTATTTGATCCATCTATGCAAGTGGGCTTTATCTGCTGCATTATTTTTATCTTGCTATGCTATGTCAGCTATTTCATCTTTTATCGTAAAAAAGATATAGCTCAAAACTAAGTCTTTTGCTTACTTGGTTGTGTTGATTGAAGGCTTCTTATGGGGCCTTTTTTCATGGGCGCAACTTGAGCTTTAAAGTGAGTTTTATATATTTTTTTTGAAAATGTTTTTTTTGTTTTGATAATAAAAGCAAATATTGACACATAAATTAACCACTTGTCGGAATATTATTAATAGCTAATTATTATAAGTTTTTAAATAAGTATATGTTTATCATGGTTATTTAATAAATAGATTGTTTAAATATTTATATATCTTTGTTTTGAATTAGAGAAACTGAATAAATATTATGAAAATTTATAGAAATTTTAAGAATTTTTTGAAATTTTTTGTTAATTAAGTCTTTGTTATTAAATGGTAATTTTTTAATCATTTTTAATTTTAATATTTTTTTAATTTCCATAAAATAAAATTATTATAGTGTAGTGTTTTTTTAGGTCTGGTTACTTTTTTATTATAAAAAATAGAGGAAATTGATTATTTTTTCTCTGCTTGTTTATTTTAAAATGTTCTAAATTAACTTGCTCTGTGCTATATTTACTTAAAGATTTTATGTCTATATGAAGGCTTGATTAACTCGCTTGAGTAGTGATGTGAAACTTGCAGTATTACTGAACAATTTTTATTTAAAAAGACTAATGGAGGGATCTATCGATTAGTCAAAAATAATTTTAGGGACTTATGGTTTTTTTGTTTCATGAACCTTAGTTCTTTTTAACTCCCAAACGGTTATGTCACCTCTTTTGTACTTATTTCCAGTCGACTTATTTGAGTTGGTTGCGGTGGAACTTTTGCTTTTATAAAGACTTTTTATAAATGGCAGATGAGGCAAAAGAATATTGTAAAAGATATCGATATATAAAAGTAAATCGTACTTTTGATATCACAAGATGGAATTTAAAAGGTCTAAAGCTTTAGAAGAGCTGAAGATTTTATAAATAAATCAAAACATTGTTATTGCAAGGTTTTGGTTGCTGAATAATAAAGACTGCAGATTTATCACATCTGAGTCTGTGTAGGTAGATAGGAAAAAAGATGTCAGATCTTTCATACGTAAACGAACATAGCGATGCATGGCAAACTTACTTGGCTCAAATTGACCGTGTAGCGCCATACTTAGAACATTTAGCTGATTATATCGATACTTTAAAACGTCCTAAGCGTGCGCTTATTGTGGACGTGCCAATTGTAATGGACGACGGTTCAATCCAGCACTTTGAAGGCTACCGTGTACAACACAACTTGTCTCGTGGTCCTGGTAAAGGTGGTGTTCGTTACCATCCAAATGTTGACTTAAATGAAGTGATGGCATTGTCTGCATGGATGACAATTAAAACTGCTGTTTTGAACTTGCCATTTGGTGGTGCAAAAGGTGGTATCCGTGTTGACCCACGTAAATTATCAAATCGTGAATTAGAGCGTTTAACTCGCCGTTATACGACTGAAATTGGTCACATTATCGGACCTCAAAAAGATATTCCTGCTCCAGACGTTGGTACAAATGCCAATATTATGGGTTGGATGATGGATACTTACTCTACTAGCCAAGGTCACACAGTGACGGGTGTTGTAACTGGTAAACCAGTGCACTTAGGCGGCTCTTTAGGTCGTGTGAAAGCAACTGGTCGCGGTGTATTCGTTACTGGTCGTGAAGTTGCTGCAAAAATCAACTTACCAATTGAAGGCGCGAAAGTTGCTGTTCAAGGTTTTGGTAACGTAGGTAGTGAAGCTGCTTTCTTATTTGTTGAATCAAAAGCAAAAATCACTCACGTTCAAGACCACACTGGCACAATTTTCAATGCTGATGGTATTGATCTTGTTGCGCTACGTGATCACGTAAATGCAAACCAAGGTGTTGGTGGTTTTGCTGGTGCACAAGCAATTGCAGATGAAGATTTCTGGACTGCAGAAGTAGACATCATTATTCCTGCTGCATTAGAAGGCCAAATTACAGTTGAGCGTGCTGAAAAACTTAAAGCTAAGTTGATTTTAGAAGGCGCGAACGGCCCGACTTATCCTAAAGCTGAAGATGTATTGGTTGAGCGTGGCATTGTTGTAGTTCCTGACGTTGTATGTAACGCCGGCGGTGTAACTGTAAGTTACTTCGAATGGGTTCAAGACATGGCGAGCTATTTCTGGAGCGAAGAAGAAATCAACGAGCGTTTAGACAAGTTGATGGTTCAAGCAATGGATGACGTTTGGAATACAGCGAACAAGAATGCTTGTACTTTACGTACAGCAGCTTACATCTTGGCATGTGAGCGTATCTTAAAAGCTCGTAAAGAACGCGGTATTTTCCCAGGCTAATCTGAGGAAACTACCTTTTAGGAAAGGTGGGTCGAGCAAATATAAAGGATGTTATAGGGTTATTTGTTCGGTCCCTTTTTCTAAATGAATTAAATTAAAGACAGTAAGACAGATTAAATAAATTAAATAGATACTGAGGTAAGCATGGAACAGCCAATTTCTGTAACTCGAAGCAACTTTAATGACTGGATGGTTCCAGTATTTGCACCGGCAAATTTCATTCCGGTACGTGGTGAAGGTTCACGTATCTGGGATCAAGAAAATAAAGAATATATCGATTTTGCAGGCGGGATTGCAGTAAATGCATTAGGTCATGCGCATCCAGTGGCAGTCAATGCGTTAACAGAACAAGCAAAAAAACTTTGGCACGTCGGTAATGGCTATACCAATGAACCAGTACTACGCCTTGCTAAACAACTCACCGAAAATACATTTGCAGACAAGGTTTTCTTCTGTAACTCAGGTGCAGAAGCGAATGAGGCAGCTTTAAAACTTGCGCGTAAAGTTGGACTCGACAGCGGTGTTGCAGGTAAAAGTGGCATTGTGGCATTTAATAATGCTTTCCACGGCCGTACTTTATTTACCGTTTCGGCAGGTGGTCAGCCAAAATATTCACAAGACTTTGCACCACTTCCAAACGGTATTAGCCATGTTGCTTATAATGATTTAGAAGCAGCTAAAGCAGTCATAAATGAACAAACTTGTGCAGTAATTGTAGAGCCTGTACAAGGTGAGGGCGGGGTTATTCCTGCTGACATCGAATTTTTAAAAGGTTTACGTGAACTGTGTGATCAGTTTGGTGCCTTACTTATTTTTGATGAAGTACAAACCGGTGTCGGTCGTACGGGTGCACTTTATGCCTACATGAACTATGGTGTGATGCCGGATGTACTTACGACTGCAAAAGCATTGGGCGGTGGTTTCCCAGTCGGTGCAATGTTAACAACTGATAAGTTTGCTCCGCATTTTTCTGTAGGCACACATGGTACGACTTACGGTGGTAACCCGTTAGCAAGTGCGGTTGCAGGTGCAGTCTTTGAGTTTATTAATACACCAGAAGTACTTGAAGGCGTGAAACACCGTCATCAATATTTCCTTGATGCATTAAATACTTTAAATGCTGAATATCAAGTATTTGATGAAATTCGTGGTCAAGGTCTATTGATTGGCTGTGTACTAAAAGCTGAATATGCAGGTAAAGCGAAAGACATTACCACATGGGCAGGCGAAGAAGGACTACTCGCTTTAATCGCAGGACCTAACGTGGTTCGTTTCACTCCTTCTCTAATTATTCCTGAACAAGATATTGATGAAGGGATTGCTCGTTTAAAAAGAGCTTTGGCAAAGTTGGCTAAATAAAAAAAGGGAAGCTAGCCATGATGATTGTCCGTCATGCCGAGTTTCGAGACCTTGAAGATATTTATAAATTAGCAGGTAAGTCAGGTGTTGGCCTGACTTCCTTGCCACAAAATATGGATACGCTTTCGGCTCGAATTTCACGTACTCGCAATACTTTAAATGGCAATGTTCATAAGAGTGAGCAGGGATATTTGTTTGTTCTGGAAGATACCGAAGCTCAACGTGTTATTGGTGTAAGTGCAATTGAGGTTGCTGTAGGTTTAATTGAACCTTGGTACAACTTTCATGTGGGAACACAAGTACATGCTTCAAAAGCATTAAACGTTTATAAGTCATTACCGACTTTATTTTTAAGTAATGACAGAACAGGAAGTAGTGAGCTCTGTACATTATTTTTAGATCCGGAACGCCGTGAAAATCAAAACGGTAAATTTTTATCGAAAATCCGTTTTATGTTTATCGCAGCATTTAAGCAATATTTTGAGAAAAAATTAATTGCGGAAATGCGTGGCTACTCTGATGAAAATGGATGCTCACCTTTTTGGGATGCGATTGGGCACCATTTTTTCAATATGGATTTTTCAACTGCTGACTATTTAAGTGGTATTGGCCAAAAAGTTTTTATTGCCGAGCTGATGCCACGTTTTCCAGTCTATGTTGACCTTTTACCAAAAGATGCACAAGAAGTGATTGGGAAAATGCATCCACATACTTTGCCTGCTTATCATGTGCTTGAATCAGAAGGTTTACGTTATCAAGGATATGTCGATATTTTTGATGCGGGTCCAACTATTGAAGCGAATATTGATGAGTTGCGTGCAGTCAAAGAAAGTCAACTCTTAAACGTCAAAATTACCAATGAGGCAACAGTGGGTAAAACACAATACCTTGTTGCTAATGATAATTACCACGACTATCGGGCCATGTTATTGAAGCTTGATCTCGTAGATAACACTTTAAATTTAACGCATGAACAAGCTGAAAAACTCGGTGTACAAGAAGGTCACGCTGTTCGTGTGTTATCACTAAATCCTATGGAAGTATCCTGATGTCAAGCTCTTTATTTATAAACGGTGTCTGGTTACAAGGCAGCGGTACAACATTTGTAAAAACAAACCCGGTTGATAACCAAACTGTATGGTCAGGCGCTGAAGCTACGGCTAGTGATGTTGAGAAAGCTTGCCAAGCTGCTCGTACAGCATTCCCAGCGTGGGCGCGTTTACCTTTTGCTGAGCGTGTGGCGATTGTAGAAAAGTTTGCAGCTTTGCTTGAAGAAAATAAAAAGCATTTAGCAGAAGTGATTAGCCAAGAAACCAGTAAACCTTTTTGGGAAACATTAACTGAAGTTCAGTCAATGATTGGCAAGGTTGCAATTTCGATTCGTGCTTATCACCAACGTACCGGTGAAAGCTCAACTGAAATGGCAGATGGTGTGGCATCTTTACGTCACCGCCCACATGGCGTACTTGCAGTTTTTGGTCCATATAACTTCCCGGGCCACTTGCCGAACGGACATATTGTTCCTGCGTTACTTGCTGGTAACACAGTTGTATTCAAACCAAGTGAATTAACGCCTTGGACTGCTGAAGAAACTGTAAAACTTTGGCAACAAGCCGGTTTGCCAAATGGTGTAATGAATTTGGTGCAAGGTGGTCGTACCACGGGTGAAGCGCTAGCTGCCTCACATGAAATTGATGGCCTCTTGTTTACTGGAAGTGCAAACACAGGTTATCACCTACACAAACAAATGGCGGGTGCTCCTGAGAAAATTCTTGCGCTTGAAATGGGCGGCAATAATGCATTGATTATCGATGAAATCGAAAATATGGATGCTGTTGTTAACCTCACTATTCAATCTGCATTTGTTTCGGCAGGGCAGCGTTGTACATGTGCGCGCCGTATCTTGGTAAAAAATGGTGCTGAAGGCGATGCATTTATTCAACGTTTTGTTGAGGTTGCTAAAAACTTAAAAGTTGGTCGTTGGAATGATGAGCAACAACCATTTATGGGCGGCGTAATTTCATCGGCTGCTGCAACAAACATGATGAATGCCCAGCAAAAGTTGCTTGAGCTTGGTGCAAAAAGCTTGTTGCCAATGACACGTCCTCAAGAAGACAGTTCATTACTTACTCCAGGCATTATTGACGTAACAGGTGTGGCGGGTATTCCGGATGAAGAATATTTCGGTCCGCTTACCACTATTCAGCGTTATGACAGTTTTGATGAAGCATTAAAAATTGCCAATGCAACTCGTTTCGGCTTGTCAGTTGGATTAGTTTCTCCAAAACGTGAATTGTTTGATGACTTACTCATTGAAGCACGTGCCGGAATTGTGAATTGGAACAAACCATTAACAGGAGCATCGAGTGCAGCACCATTTGGTGGTGTAGGAGCTTCAGGTAATCACCGTGCAAGTGCATTTTATGCTGCTGACTACTGTGCTTGGCCAATGGCTTCACTCGAAAGTGAAAGCTTGACGTTGCCAGAAAAATTATCTCCAGGGATTGTGTTGCCTTAACACTAGGGAAAGAAAAAATGAAAGGATATGAAGTAAATTTTGATGGTTTAGTGGGACCAACACATCACTATGCGGGTTTGTCTTTTGGTAATGAAGCATCGACCAAAAACCGCAATAATTTGTCTAACCCAAAATTAGCGGCGAAACAAGGCTTATTAAAAATGAAAGCTTTGGCTGACATGGGGATGAAACAAGGTGTACTTGCTCCGCATGAGCGTCCACATGTTCCGATGTTACGCCGTTTAGGTTTTACCGGAGATGACATTAGTGTTGTGGCTCAAGCAATGCGTTATTCACCAGAGCTACTGTCATCTTTAAGCTCAGCTTCTCCAATGTGGACTGCAAATGCTGCGACTGTTTCACCTTCGGCTGATAGCCAAGATGAGCGCGTGCATTTTACAGCGGCTAACCTGAACAATAAATTTCACCGTTCAATTGAAGCTGAAACTACAAGCCAAGTTTTACAAGCGATCTTTAAAAATGAACGTCATTTTGTACACCATGAAGCTTTACCGCAAGTGGCTTTGTTCGGTGATGAAGGGGCAGCAAATCACAATCGTTTAGGTGGTGATTATGCGAAACGTGGTGTTCAGGTGTTTGTTTATGGTCAACAACATTTAAATAATGGTTTACCGGGACCAAAACGTTATCCTGCACGTCAGACACGTGAAGCGAGCGAGGCCATTGCACGTTTGCACCGTTTAGATGAAGCACATACCGTTTTTGTTCAGCAAAACCCGGATGTGATTGATCAGGGTGTTTTCCATAACGATGTGATTGCGGTAAGTAACCAACAGGTTTTATTCCACCATCAACATGCTTTCTTAAATCAAGATCAGGCATTTGCCGAAATTCGTCAGAAAATGGCAAGCATCGGTGAAGACTTTATTTCAATTGAAGTGCCTGAAAACCGTGTGACTGTGGACGATGCTGTTGCAACATATTTATTTAATAGTCAGATTTTGACTCGTCCAGATGGTGGAATGACCATTGTTGTGCCAGAAGAGTCTCGCCAAAATGCTGCAGTATGGAGCTATTTGAATGACATGATTCAAATGGGTACACCAATTGATGCAATTCAGGTTTATGACTTGCGTGAAAGTATGCGTAATGGTGGTGGTCCGGCTTGTTTACGTTTACGTGTAGCATTAAATGAAACCGAATTAAATGCCGTAAATCCAAAAGTTCTCATGAATGATCAATTGTTTATGACGCTTAATCAGTGGGTAGATAAACACTATCGCGATCGTTTAGCACAAGAAGATTTGGCAGATCCGCATTTACTCATGGAAAGCCGTATGGCACTTGATGAACTGACTAAAATTTTAGGTTTAGGTTCGGTTTATCCTTTCCAAAAATAATGAGGAGGTGACATGCAAGATTTTCTAGCATTAACCTTACAAGGTGAGCAACCTGCAACGCGTGAGGGAAAACAAGCAAATTTTTCTTGGCGTTGGTTGGGTGAGGGACTTCTTGAATGTACACCACATGCGCAGTACGACAAAGCTGTCGTACTGTCAGCTGGAGTACATGGGAATGAAACGGCACCAATTGAATTGCTATCTCATCTTTGCACCGATTTATTTGCTGGGCGTTTAAAGCTTTCGGTGAGATTATTGCTTGTATTGGGTAATCCCTATGCGATGCGTCAAGGCAAGCGTTATGTACATGACGATGTAAACCGTATGTTCTGTGGTGGGTATAAAAATCTGCCTGTAACTGAAGAATCTAAGCGTGCTGAGGTTTTAGAGCAGACTGTTGCCACTTTCTTTCAGGAAAGTTCGAGTCAGGCAAAACGTTATCATTATGATTTGCACACAGCAATTCGGGCTTCATTATTGCCAACATTTGCTTTATTTCCATATCAAACGCATGGCTATGATGCTGATTTAACGGCAAGTCTTGAAGCAGCTGATTTGGATGCTTTGGTTTATCATAATGCGGTAGGTAAAACGTTTACCCATTTTACGAGTGAGAATTTTAAGGCGGCGAGTGCAACTTTAGAGTTAGGTAAAGCATTACCATTTGGACAAAATGACTTGAGTCAATTTGCTTCAATTGATGAAGTCATTCGTAACGTGGTTTCTGAGCAAGCTTTGCCAGTGCGTAATAAACCAAAAATTCGTGTGTTTCAGGTATCTGACTCTTTAATAAAAAAAGATGAAGAGTTTCACATGAATTTATCTGCTGAGGCTCCAAACTTTTCAACTTTTACTAAAGGCGAAATCATTGCGACTCAGCCTTCTGGTAACTATGTAGTTGAACAAGATCAGGTCTGGATTTTATTTCCAAACCCGAATGTGAAGATCGGTTTACGTGCAGGCTTGGTTTTAACTGAAACAATCTGAATAGTTAATTTTAGGCAAATAAAAAAGGGCGATGAATCGCCCTTTTTTATTGCTAACTTTAATTAGTTAGTACCGAAAAGACCTTTAATAAAAGATTTCTTTTCGCCTTTTTGTGTAGTCGCTTGAGCGCCTGCATTTACGTTTGCATTTGCATTAATACCAGCAACATTAACACCAACGTTTACACCTGTTTGAGCGTTAACTCCATGAGCCGGTTGAGCTGCATTTAATTTTGCTTGAGCATCAGCTTTAGTGTCAGCAACGAATTCTTTTTGCTCAGCTTGATTTTGTGCTACACGAGCTTTAACAGCATCTACACGTGCTTGAGCATCGGCCTGTTTTTCAGCAGTAAATTCTTTTTGGTCAGCTTGTTTTTCTGCTACCTTAGTTTTTACAGCATCAAGATGCGCTTTTGTATCTGCTTTAGCTTCAACTGCTAGGTTTTTAGTGCCAGTTGCAGCCTTAGTCGCTAAATTTTTTGTACCTGTTGCTGCTTCGGTAGCAAAATGTTTAGTACCAGTTACAGCTTCACTTGCTACATGTTTAGTGCCAGTAGCAGCTTTAGAAGAAAGTTCAGTTACTTTACCTGTTGTTTTTTTTGTAGCTTTAACGGTTGTGTCAGCAGCTACGTGACCAGCATGTTTTGCTGTGTTCCCTACAGTATGTGCAGTATTTTTGACTGTATTGGCTACGCCACTAACAAGACCACCTGGTTGTACGTTGACTTGAGCAGATGCACCTGCATTAACGCCCGCACTTTGTGCAAAAATAGAGGCAGAAGCAAGTACACTTGCAGTAACGATAGCTGTTTTCATCATTTTCATTGCGATATCCTTCAAAGAATATACCCTTTTAGTGAGGTATTTCATAAACGCAATCGCATCATAGCTAAGGAAATATGAGCTTGGGAACTCACTTCATCAAAACGTTACAACAGTGTTACATTGAGTAAACAGACTAGGGATAAATTGTGAAGATTAATAAAAATTAATAATAAAGTGAAAAAGAACATTTATTTTTTAGTTATTCTTATTAAGCTGGTCCTATTTTCATCTTACAGCTTTTTAACCTTCATCTCCTAAATTTTTCTATCGTTGTTCATGTGATACATGCCTATATCTCTAAATGTGATGTAGTTCTCGTTATTTATTAGAGGAAACGGCATAATAATTGCTTATTATGAGAATAGGGTGCTTTTTAGCACTTTTTTGAACCTTATTCTGCCAGAAATATAAACGTAAAGGGCAGAACTGTATTTTTGCTTATTCGAGAAAAGATATTTTAGCTTTTCTCATGTTTATACATTTTACGAAATAGAAATTTCACATGAAATGTAACTCAAGAAATGTCTCTTTATTTCGAATAATCAAAAGTAAATATAGATGTCTATAAACAAAAAAACAGAGATCTTAAATGATGAAAATTATAGCTTCCCTACTTGTAATAGTCGGCTTGATCGCCGTTGTTCTTTATTTCAAACCCACAAGCGGTGCATCTGATGTGTTCAATTCTGCTTTACAGGAGACGAATTCACCACAACCAGATACTTCATCTTCCCTTTCTAAACTTAAGGAGCCTACTCAACCTAAAAACGTATCTTTAAATTCAAACCACTCTCAATCGGTATCAGCAGATACCGTTCCTTTTTATGACACAAAAAGTGATCCTTCGATTCAACCGATTGATCCAGAAAAAGATCCAGCAAATGAAATAAAAGCGAAATAAGCAAATTGTTAGTTGAAAAACTACGGAGAAAAATAATGCAAAGTAAAACGTTGTTTCTATTAGGTCTATGTACAATTTTCAGTACAACTGTGTCCGCTCTTCCTTTGGATTCCAAAGGGACCAAACATCGGTTAAGTCAGGCAGCAAAACAAAAAGTGTTCCAAGGTAAAATAGATTTAGATGCCTTGGTTAGTAATGATTCAAACGATTTAATTGTCGAATACAATATTCCTTCATCGAGCGTACCTTCCGGTTTAGAACGGCGAAGTTATATTGCTACAAATAAAAAGAATCTTCAGACAAGGTTTAATCGTGCCGGCGGTGTACAAGTACTTCGGGATTACAATAACCTGCCTTTGGCTTTTTATCGGATTAGTAACCGTGAGGCTTTAGTATCTTTATTAAATGATCCGAACGTTAAAGCAGTTTATCCAAACCGTATTAACCGTACTACAACTACTGAAAGTTTGCCTTTGATTAATCAACCACAAGCCAATACCAATGGTTTTACGGGGGAGGGATCTAGTGTTGCTGTGCTGGATACAGGGGTAAATTATCTACATTCAGATTTCAGATGTACCGCTGTGAATACTCCATCAAGTACTTGCCGTGTGGTTTATTCTTTTGATAGTGCACCAGATGATGGCACTTTGGATGATGATGGGCATGGTAGTAACGTTTCCGCTATTGTGTCGAAAGTCGCTACTAAAACTAAAATTATTGGTATTGATGTATTTAGAAAGGTCAGATCGCAAGGTAAGTGGGTAAGCACCGCTTATGATAGTGATATTCTCGCGGGGATTAACTGGGCTGTAAACAATGCACAAACCTATAATATTAAAGCGGTGAATTTGAGCCTTGGTGTGCCGGGAGTCAAATATACCTCTGAGTGTAGCGATAGCAGTTATGGAACAGCATTTGCCAATGCGCGAGCTGCTGGCGTGGTTCCGGTTGTAGCCTCTGGTAATGATGCCTTCCCTGACGGAATTTCATCTCCTGCTTGTGTGGCAGGGGCAGTAAGGGTAGGCGCTGTTTATGATAGTAATATTGGTGGTGTGTCATGGGGTAACCCCGTGAAATGTTCTGACCCTACTACAGCAGCAGATAAGGTAGCCTGCTTTAGTAATGGGGGAAGCCTTGTGACTTTATTGGCGCCGGGTGCAATGATTACCGCAGGTGGCTATACCATGGGCGGTACCTCTCAAGCGACACCACATGTGGCAGGCGCGATTGCTCTATTGAGAGCGAATAGTGTGAGTCCAACTGAAAGTATCGATCAAACTATTAGCCGGTTAAAAGCTACGGGTAAACCTATTACTGACTCAAGAACGGGCTTGGTTTTCCCACGGATTGATTTACTGGCGGCAACCAATGGTTTAACCGTTAACTAAATAGCATATTTATAATTTTTTATTAGGTCCAAAAAATTTAAATGGCTATGGCTCGTTGCAAAAGATAACTTCTGCAACGAGTTTTTTTATGAAAAAGCCTTAATCACACTTTGCTAAGTTGTCTTTACTAAAATTACTTTGAAGTTTTTTGAAATTATTTTGAATTTCGGGATCTTGGATATTAAAAGTGGTAGAGCTTTTGGTTGTCGAATTGGTCGCTTGACTTAATATGCCAGAAGAGTCTGGATATTGTTCTGTAAATGATTGAGCTGAAATCAGACCTTTATTATTAAAAATCCAATGTTCAGTTACTTGTCCACCACCTAAATAACCCGTAAATTCAATCATACAAGCTTGCTTATCGTGTTTAATGAGCTTGGCTACATTGCCTGTGGTGGTTGGATAAGCTTCGATATTGGTATCTTGTTCTAAAACTTGTGCCTGAGGATAAGAAGAAAGAGGTGCAGTAGTTGCACATGCAGTTAATGCTAAGCAGCACAGGGTAGAAAAGAGAAGTTTTTGACTGTTCATAAGGCAGGTTCCTAGCTCTTTGTAGTGGATGTATGTCTTTTTTAAAGTGTGTTTCTTTGGAAGCGCGATATGATCGCGCTACTCCGATTTAATTTTAATTGGCAGTCGTACTAGATTTACTTAGCTCACCTTGTTCGATTGGAATATTTTCACCGTTTCTACTGCTGGTAATATTTTGTTTGGCTTGCTCTATTTTCTGTTCAGTAAATACTTTGGCTGTATCCGCTTTTTGTTGAACAACTTCTGCTTTTTCAGCGGTAAATTCTTTCGTATCTTTCCATTTTTCACTAATTTTATTTGAGGTTTTTTCAGAGGCGCCTTGAATAGAATCTCCTAAGTTTTGTATGCCTTTTCCTGTTTTATATAACAGTACGCGGCCTAAGCTTGGATTATCACCATAAGGCATTGTCTTAGAAGTTGCTTCATTCACTTGTTGAGGTTGAGGTGTTTCAGCAAAGAGAGATGATGAAACCAAGATAGAGCTTGTAATACATAAAATTTTTATGGCTTTCATTTTGGATTAATCTCCCCAATGACTATCAAAATATGGATAGCTGATCTTACTGTTAAAAATAAATCTTGTGCAGACATGAGATAAAACCCATACGATTTGATTACGAGAAATCATCATTTGAAGGGAATAGCATCATTACCCAAATGCTTTATAAACAAAACTCCGACTTTATCAATTCTATAAACATGTCTCTCGCTTTATGGTTACTCACATTTTTATGCCAGAAAAAATGATTTTGCATAAAGGCAAGGTATTCAAATTTATAACTTTGAATATGCGCTAAATTTTTATATTGTTCATAAATACTCTTAGGCACTAACGCCACGCCAGAACCCGCACTGACACACCCAATAATGGTGGCGTAACTGGTAATACTGGTGATAGGGAGAGAGATATTCTTCAGTTTAAGCCATTCTTCAAGAGCTGCACGGTAAGGACAGCCTTCAGTCCACATGAAAATTTCTTTACCAATCAAATCTTCTTGGCAATGAATTTCTCCTAAAGAATGAGATGCAATTAAGACCATGTCTTCTTGATAAATACTCAGTTTATTCAGCATCGGAAACTCAATATTACCTGCGACAATTGCACCATCAAGTTTGTGCTGAGAAATATCGACTAGTAGCTGTTTCCATGTGCCAGTAATAATTTGAATAGAAACTTCTGGATAACGTTGATGATATTTTGCAAGTAAGTTGGGCAGGCGAGTTGTAGCAGAAGATTCAATAGCTCCAATTTTGAGCGGGCCAGAGGGCGGTGCATCTGGATGAATACTTCGTTTCGCTTCATCGCATAGCGCTAAAATTTTATGGCAATAATCGAGAAAGATTTCTCCTGATGGGGTGAGTTTTAAACTTTTTCCTTCACGATAAAACAGCGGTGCGCCTAGTTCTTCTTCAAGTTGCTTAATGCGTGTAGTGATATTGGAGGGTACGCAATGTAGTTGTAGTGATGCTTTAGCCATGGTTCCGCATTCAACCACGGTTTGAAACATTTTTAACTGGGTAATATCCATATTTAATCATTCACTTTTAATGAATATTTGACTCAATATAAGTTAATTTTATTCAACTATCTATGCGCATATGATGAAAGAGTTCCATTTCATTAGTGCAGATTTAACATGGCAATTTCTCTTGCTGCCGAAACCCAGCCTCCAGCATTTAAGCTCTACTTATGTATTGCTGTAACCGTTTTTTGTTGGGGCTATTCGCCTATTGGTGTACATAGTGCTTTGCATTCATATACACCGCAGCACATTGCCTTGCTTCGCTTTTTGATTGCATCGGTTTTCTTGCTGCTTTTGGTCATTAAAAAAGGCATTCAGCCTTTAACGTGGAAAGATGCTCCTGCGTTAGGTGTATTAGGATTTTTCTCTGTAACGCTGCATCATTTGCTGATAAATACAGGGCAGCAATATGTAACTGCGGTCGCATCTAGTATTTTGAGTCAATCTATTCCGCTATTCACTTTTATTATTTCAGCTTTGGTTTTTAAAGAGCATATTCGGTTCAAACAGTGGTTGTGTATTTTGCTAGGGCTTTGTGGTGCCGTGTTAGTGGTCAGTGGAGATCATGGTTTTGGTATGCCGAGCCCTTATAGTTTGTTGATTGTTTTAGCTGCAATCGCCTGGGGGATTTATTTTAATTTATATAAAAAATTTGCCTTAAATTATGATGCCTTGAGCATGATGTGCTACATCATTTGGTTCGGGACCCTTCCTTTATTATTTTATAGTGCTCATTTACCTAGTGAAATTTTACATGCTACTTGGCAGGCCAATATGTCGGTTGTTTTATTAGGTATTTTTCCAAGTGCGATGGCTTATGTACTTTGGGGCTATGTACTTAAAAATATGCCGTTAACGATTGCATCGAATTTTTTGTATTGCTCGCCGATTGTCGCCATGAGTTTGGCAGTTATTTTCTTAAATGAAAAACCATCAATGATGGTGCTGCTGGGAGGAGTAATTATTGTGGGAAGTTTAGTGTGGATGAATTGGGGGAATAGGCGTACTATCGAATAAGCTATGTCACGCGCTACTTGCTTTAAGAGAATGAGATGATTGTTGTTACTTTAACTTATAAAAAACCGTTAGCCGAAGTTGATGCAGTGCTAAAAGAACATATCACATTTTTAGATCATTACTATGAGCAAAAGAAATTTCTGGCATCAGGTCGCCGTGAAAATAGAGTAGGTGGGGTAATTATAGTTCTAAGCTCTTCGCTTCAAGAGGCCGAAGAGGTTATAAAAAATGATCCGTTTTATATTCATGATGTAGCTGATTATGATTTTATGTGGTTTGAGCCATCGAAAATTTTAGAAGAGATTAAAGAATTTGTTTAACTACATTAGAGAACTACTTAAGCTTAAGTAGTTCTCTATTTTTCTAAAAATTAAGAAAAATTTCTAAGGTCGATAAGTAACTTGTTAATATGTTTTCTTGTTTTAAACTTAAACATATCGTCTATTTCCTCATCAGAACGTCCTTTTAAATCTTGACTAAACACTTGTATTAAAATATCTTTTTTCATAGTGATGTTATATTTATCAAAGTTGGGGATGTAATTTGAAGAATAAAAGTTATGTGTAATTTCAAAATAAGTTCTTGAGAATCTTTTAATTTGATTAATCTCAGCACTTGATAGTTTAAATTGCTTAGCTATTTTTCTAACAAAATGATCTAATTCATATAAAATTTTATAATTAGATAATTGTGAAAAAAAGAACAACCAACCTTTTGATTTACCATTGTCAATACATCCAGTAATTTTTAAGTTAAGGCGCCATAATAAAAAATTTATATTTTTTCTTGAGCTGGTTGCGTATCTATAAGAAGTAAAACATTCCACAATTGAATTTCTTAAATTATTTATAGATGAATCACGAATAGAAAATTCCTCATTACGATAATTATAACCAAGATAATCAAATCCATTACTCAAGTAAGAAATTTTAGATTTACTATTTTCATCTTTGATTGGATGTATTTCTAATTTTAGTTTGGAAAATTCTTTTTCTAAAATTTCTATTATATAATTTTTATCTCTCATATCAAGAAGGATTAAAATATCGTCAACAAATCTAAAGTATTTAATATTAAATTGACTAGTTAATTTTTTATCTAAGGGAATTAAATAAATATGAGCGAGTATATTTGATATTGATAAGCCTTGAGGGACTCCTGAAATAAACTCCTTTTTAGATGGATTTAAAGCATCTAAAAGTAAATTTGAGAAATATTTATTTCTAATTTTAGATCGAATTTTTTTTAATAAAATTTTTCTATCAATGGATGGGTAAAAGTTCTTTATATCAATTTTTATAAAAGCATTATATTTCTTTGAGTCTAGTTCTGATTTTAATTCTTTAATAATATTTTGGGGTAATTCTTGAGATAGATTTTCTTTAAAAACTTCTTGAAGAAATAGTTGAATAGCTTTTAATAAAACTCTATCTCTTATAGTTGGTATATAAATTTCTCTTGGAGACTTTCCTTTGCCTTTGTTCAGTAGTTTTAGTTTATAACGGCTGAACTTATATTTTTGAGAAAGTAATTTTCTGTTAATTAGATCTAGCTCATCATTTATCTTTTTATTAAATTGAGTATGATTTATATTGTCTATACCAATAGCATAACTATAGTAGATATATTGATTATATATATCGTTTAAAGAGCTTACATTTATTTGAGATTGGAATAATTTTGTATTAGACATGTTGCTGTTGCTGTTGCTGTTGCTGTTGCTGTTGCTGTTGCTGTTGCTGTTGCTGTTGCTGTTGCTGCCAATTGCTTTCTGTAAAGTAAATTGTATATATTGGTAAAATATATAAAATACTTAAAATTATAAAATTAACTACTTTCCTGTAAACATATTGTATTTTTTCAAAAACAGTTGGTGATGGATGTATATCTGTTCTAGAATTTTTAGGTGTAGAATAATAAATATTTATTTTTGCATTAATATAATCAATATCCTCGTGATTTTCACAACTATCTAATAATTTTTGATATTTATGATTTGCCTCATTGTCATTTTCATAATTTAATAAAGCTAAATTTTCATAGCATTGTTTAATACTTAATGATCTTCCTTTAAAATTTAATGAAGAAACAAAACATGACATAGTTAATGTTAAAACTGAAAATATTATTAGTATATTGGGGTCAAGTTGTTTCTGATTTATTCCAAGTAAATATAATGAATTTGCATTTAATGTTGAAGCCGCTACTGTAAATAATGAATACCATATCAATAGTAATTGAGAATGAAAGTTATAGGCTAATAATCTTTTTTCATGGAATATTTTTGATTTTTTTGTCCACCAAACTTTATCTTTTAATTCCATATTTTACTGGCTCTAATACTTACTTTTAATATGAGGAACATTTAGACCATTTAAAAGTTACAGAGTATTATCCTTATACTTAAGGATCAGGCAAAGCCTAGTAGCAGAAAGCTACTCTAAATCAGTTGCACCTATATTTTCATACAGATGATATCAGAGATATATGGTCTAAATGCTTAATGATAATATAAGAAAATCCCACTAATTTAAAGTGGGATTTTTAGAAATACTTAAAAAAATTAAAAGTTTAGCTCTGCAACACACTCACATCAGCCACAGCAGTAAACAAGTTACGTAACTGAGCCAATAAACGTAAACGGTTTGCTTTCAGGTCAGCATCGTCTGCCATAACCATTACACCATCAAAGAATGCATCAATCGGCGCGCGAAGTGCTGCAAGCTTAGAAAGAGCAGCTGTGTAATCTTTTGCTGCAAGTAATGGTTCAACCACAGGTGTCACTGCTTGAAGCTCAGCAAATAATGCTTTTTCAGCATCTTCAACCAAGTTTGCTTCAACTACAGAACCTTCTGGTGCTGCTTCTTTTGCAAGAATGTTAGCAACACGTTTGTTTGCAGCCGCAAGTGCAGCAGCTTCAGGTAATGTACGGAAGTGGTTAACTGCATTTACACGCTTGTCAAAATCAAGTGGAGATTTTGGTGCAAGAGCTTGAACTGCTTGAAGGACGTCAACAGCAACGCCTTGGTCTTCATACTTAGCACGGTAACGACCTTCCAAGAATGCAACTGCGTCAGCACGAGTTTTGTCATGGTCTTTAACGATATCGCCATAACCTTGAAGCGCAAGATTCACTAACTCTTCAATCGTTACGTCTAGCTCATTTTCAATAATTAAACGTAAGATACCGATTGCTGAACGACGAAGTGCAAACGGGTCTTTAGAACCTGTAGGCGCTTGTCCAATACCGAAAATACCAACAAGCGTATCTAAACGGTCAGCAAGGGCAATAGTTGTACCTGTTTTGGTTTTTGGTAAAACATCACCCGCAAATTTTGGTAAGTATTGTTCACCTAAAGCTTCTGAAACTTCAGTGTTTTCGCCTTCAATACGCGCGTAGTAAGTACCCGCAATACCTTGAAGTTCTGGGAATTCACCAACAAGCTCAGAGGTTAAGTCGCATTTAGCAAGTAATGCAGCTTTTTCAGCATCAGCTGGGTTTGTACCAGTGATTGAAGATAATGCAACTGCAAGTTTTGCAATACGTGTTGATTTGTCCCAAAGCGTACCAAGCTGTGCTTGGAATACCATGTTTGCTAATTTTTCTTTACGAGATGCAAGCGGTTGCTTTTGATCTTGTAAGAAGAAGAACTCAGCATCAGACAAACGAGGGCGAACAACTTTTTCGTTACCTTCAATAATTTGAGTCGGGTCTTTAGACTCAATATTTGAAACAGTAATGAAGTAAGGCTGTAATTTACCTTCCGCATTGATCAAACAGAAATACTTCTGGTTGTCTTGCATTGTCGTAATGAGCGCTTCTTGAGGAACAGCTAAGTAGCGTTCTTCAAAAGTTGCACGTAAAGCTACAGGCCATTCAACCAGACTTGTTACTTCATCAAGTAAGTCAGCTGGAACAATCGCAGTTGCGTTCACTTCATCAGCTAACTTTTTCACTTGTTCTTGAATAGTTGCCTGACGCTTTTCAAAGTTCGCTACAACATATGCTTTTTCTAACGCAGCTAAATAGTCATTTGCATGCGCTAAGGTCACAGCTTCAGGTGCATGGAAACGGTGACCATAAGTCACATTACCAGCTTTGTGATCTTGAATAGTCGCCTCAATAACTTGGTCATCTTTGAGTAAGACAACCCATTTCACTGGACGTACAAATTCGGTACGGCTTGCAGCAGAACGCATGCGCTTAGCAATTGGTAAATTGTCTAACGCAGTTTGTAAAATCTGTGGAAGTAAAGCATCAAGGCTTTGACCTTTCACATCTTTTAAATAGCAAACTTTTTCAACTTTACCTGCTTGGAATGTAGAAAGCTGATCAACAGTAATGCCTTGACCGCGCATAAAGCCTTCAAGTGCTTTAGTCGGTTTGCCTTCTGTATCGTAAGCTGCTTGAACAGCAGGGCCGTCAAAACGTTTTTGTGTATCCGCTTGAGCAGCATCTACATCTACAATTTTAAGCGCTAAACGACGTGGAGCGGCATAAGCTTCAACAGATGCGAAGTTTAAACCTGCTTCATTTAAGCCTTTTACAGTTTCTGCTTGTAGTGCATCACGTAACGTTTTTAAGCTTTTTGGTGGAAGCTCTTCACAGCCAAGTTCGAATAAAACAGTATGTTTGCTCATTAGTTTTTCTCCGCCTTTGCTGCTTCACTTTCAGCTTGTGCTTTTAGCTGTGCCAATACTTCATCACGTAAGTGTGGTTCTGCCATTGGGAAGCCAAGCTCTGCACGTGCTTGTACATAACTTTGCGCAATAGCGCGCGCCAAAGTACGTACACGTAAAATGTAGCGTTGACGCTCAGTTACAGAAATTGCGCCACGTGCATCAAGCAAGTTAAAGGTATGAGACGCTTTAACGACTTGCTCATAAGCTGGAAGTGGAAGTTTAGCTTCCATTAAACGGTTAGCTTCTGACTCGTAGAAATCAAATAGTTCAAATAGTTTATCAACTGGAGCGTATTCAAAGTTATAAGTCGATTGCTCAACTTCATTTTGATGGAATACGTCGCCGTAAGTCACAGTACCAAATTGGCCTTTGGTCCAAACAAGGTCATAAACCGAGTCTACACCTTGTAGGTACATCGCAAGACGTTCTAAACCGTAAGTGATTTCGCCTGTTACTGGGTAACATTCAACACCACCAACTTGTTGGAAGTAAGTGAACTGAGTTACTTCCATACCGTTAAGCCAAACTTCCCAACCTAAGCCCCAAGCCCCAAGAGTTGGAGATTCCCAGTTGTCTTCTACGAAACGGATATCGTGAGTAAGCGTGTCAATCCCGATTGCTTTTAAAGAATCAAGATAAAGTTGCTGGATGTTGTCTGGGTTTGGCTTAAGTACCACTTGGAACTGGTAGTAGTGTTGCAAACGGTTCGGGTTTTCACCGTAGCGACCATCTTTTGGACGACGTGAAGGTTGAACGTATGCCGCGTTCCAAGTCTCTGGCCCTAAAGCACGTAAGAATGTTGCGGTGTGGAATGTTCCAGCGCCCATTTCCATGTCGTAAGGTTGTAGTACGACGCAGCCTTGTTCGGCCCAATAGTTTTGTAGGGCAAGAATTAAGCCCTGAAATGTATCAATGTGCGAGATGGCGCGACTCATGTAGCATCCACGAATTTATGAGAAAAATTGCCCCTAAGTATAAGGATTTTGTAAGGGAGTGGCAAAGGCTTAATCAAGGGAATACATGATTCGGTCATTTGTTTTTCTGGCTTAGCCACTTTAAGCCTAACCAATAGCAAAAGCCTGTAAATAAGATCATCAGATAGAAACTGTAGATCTTATAAATATGCCACCAAGGGGAAGGGAATGATCCGACAAAAATCAAACGTGTAATAGGGCCAATCAAAATCCAGATCGCAGTTGCGCTGATGAAAATACTCATCAGATTTAAACGATTTTTACGGGCGAGAAAATAGGAAATGATATATGCAAAAGGAATAACCAGAAGGCCATAAAAAAGTAAATAAAATAAGAAGTGGGCTAGAAAAATAACTCCAATCGAATAAAGGTTGAACTCAGCATTTAATATTATTACCCCTAAGGCAGATAAACTCAGCAATGGGATGGGTGCAAGCGCAAGTGCGTGAATAATCATTTTTTTGTTATATTGAAGCATATTAAAAATTATAGAATCGAGAATAAATTATGCTGAAATTTTGCTGCAAACTCATTGTTTTATCCAGCCTTTTTTGTAGTCCCTGGCTTTACGCGCAGACGGAAACTGATGAGCAAGATGAATACAACCAATGTGTAGACCAGACCATTAAGGAAATGCAGCTTGAAAGTATTAATAACATGGTTGTACATAGTTGTTCTGAACAAGCTAAAAAGACTTATGAAGAAAAAATTGTTGCTCTCATTGATCAAATTCGCACACAAAGCGAAGAATATAAACAGCCAGAGCGTTATCAAGATATTTTAAAATCTCAGCGACTTTGGAAAGCTTATGTAGATCAGGAATGTAGTAATGCAGGCTCATACATTGGCTCACCGATGTATTCGTATTGCCCAATGCAAGAGTATGCAGCGCGTGTAAAACAGCTTGAAGAATACGTTAATTAAGACGAATTATTTTAAACGTCACCTCATGACGCTGAGCGTACTTCACTGGATTAAATTTAAGAATGCGAAATGATATTTTTAAAACGATGCCATAAATGAGTCGTTTGATATGTCTGATCGCATTCGGGAAAAACTACAAATTCTTGCTGATGCTGCTAAATATGATGTGTCTTGTTCATCAAGTGGCAGTGATCGTAAAAACAAAAATAAAGGTCTGGGGGATGCCAGTCATTCAGGTATTTGCCATAGCTATACCGAAGATGGCCGCTGTGTATCTCTCTTAAAAATTCTATTTAGTAATGTTTGTATTTTTGACTGCGCTTATTGTGTTTCACGTCGTTCTAATGACGTCCAGCGTGCAGCATTTACGGTGCAAGAGGTTGTAGATTTAACCATTAATTTTTATCGCCGTAATTATATTGAAGGTTTATTTTTAAGCTCCGGCATATTTAAATCGGCCGATCACACGATGGAGCGTATGCTTCAAGTCGTGAAAAAGTTACGTCTTGAAGAAAATTTTAATGGCTATATTCATCTAAAAACTATTCCGGGTGCATCGCCTGAACTGATTCATGAAGCAGGTTTATATGCTGACCGGATGAGCATTAATTTAGAGATGCCGACTGAGATTGGGTTAAAAACTTTTGCGCCAGAAAAATCACATCAGGAAGTACAAAAAGATTTAGGTTTGGTTCGTGACAGACTCATTCAACTGAAAGATGAGCGACAAATTATTAAGCACGTGCCGAAATATGTACCAGCAGGGCAGACTACGCAAATGGTTGTTGGCGCTCATCAAGAGTCAGATCAAGATGTCTTGTTTATGGCAGACAAGCACTATAAAGAATTTAAACTCAAACGTGTCTATTTTTCGGGTTATATCCCAATTAATACTGAAAATAATTACTTGCCCGCAGTTGGCTCTGCGCCGCCATTGTTGAGGGAAAACCGACTCTATCAAAGTGACTGGCTGATGCGTTTTTACGGTTTTGAAGTCAATGAAATCGTCAATGAAAAACACCCTAACTTAGACCTTGATGTAGACCCAAAATTAAGCTGGGCCTTAAGGCATCCCGAACAGTTTCCGGTAGATTTAAACCGCGCAGATTATCAAATGATTTTGCGTGTACCGGGCATTGGTGTGAAATCAGCCAAGAAAATTGTGCAGGCTCGCCGTTTTGGAAAAATCCATATCGATTTACTTAAAAAACTCGGTGTGGCCTACCAACGAGCAAAATTCTTTATTCGCTGTGAAGACAGTCCAAAATTCCAAAAAGAACTGTCTTCAAGTTTTATTCGACAGCAGATTTTAATGCAAGGCTCGTCGAAATATGTGCAGCAGCTTTCGCCACAATTAAGCCTTGGGTTTTAGCTATGTTTAATGAGGAAGTCGCTTATTATTTTGATGGTTCAATGGTTGGGCTGCTGAGCTGTGTTTTTCGTGCATTTCAATTTAAAGAATTACAGGTTAGGCTTTGCTTGAATGATGCGGCTCAACATGGCTTGTTTGCCGATAAAATTGAGGTTTCAAATAATGAGCAACATGCAGAACGTGTTTGGTCAGCGCTACAAAAAAAGCTTTCATCCTCTTCATTAAGACAATTTTATTTTGCCTCTTTATCTGAATCTTTAGATGCCTATCAACATTTATTTAATTACTGTATTTATGTGTTTAGTAGCCATTCTTCTGTAGAAAAAGATTATTCACATCCCAGTGTTTTAGCGATTGCGCAGTGGACGAAAAAAGTTGGACGAGAGAAGCATCGGATGGAGGCTTTTATTCGTTTTAAGAAAACCAAAGATGAGCTTTTTTTAAGTCTGGTTCGTCCTGATTTTAATGTTTTACCGCTTATTCAGCCGCATTTTAAACGGCGTTATCAAGATCAGCGTTGGCTAATTTATGATGAGCAACGCAAGTTTGGCCTATATTATGATTTACGGGAAATACATGAAGTTTCACTCGAAGCCTCTGACGTTGACCGTAATTTAAAAAATGGAATGAGCCAAAGTTTTCAGCTTGAGCTAGATGAGCAAGAAGTCTTATATGACCAGCTTTGGAAGGATTATTTTAAAAGCGTTAATATTACGGAACGCCAGAATATTAAGCTTCATGTGCAATATTTGCCAAAAAGATACTGGCGCTATTTAAATGAAAAGTTAATTGAATATTAAAACAATAAAATAGTAAAAGCTCATTCAACAGGTTTTCTGATAATTGAAAGATATAATTTAAATGCACTTTATGCGGCTTTGGGCGTATACTTTTGCCCGTTATAAATAACGGCATATCCCCTAAGGTGTACTGTGAGTGTTATACAGCCAGAATGGTTACAGATTTTAAAGCCAAATTTTAAGATTTTACCCTTAAAAGAACGGTTAATTTGCGGTATTGGAGCGTTGTGTGGTTTAGCAATTTCCTCCTTAATTAGCTGGTATGTTCTGGGTGGAATTAATGCTTGGTACATCGCCCCAATGGGCGCCTCATCTGTTCTATTGTTTGCTGTGCCGACCAGTCCCTTGGCTCAGCCTTGGAATGTTATTGTCGGTAATACATTAGCCGGAATTATTGGGGTTGCCTGTGCACAGTGGATTCCGGATTTAACCACGGCTTTTAGCGTGGCTGTGGGTTTTGCCATATTTTTAATGATGACCACCGACTCGTTGCATCCGCCTAGTGGAGCAGTTGCGATTACGGCTGTGTTGGGCGGTGCTGCCATTCATAAATTAGGCTTTTATTTCGTTTTTTATCCGGTTCTGCTCAACTCATTACTTCTACTCGGTTTTGCTGTATTTTTTAATCGATTGATTGGGCGACATTATCCGGTTACTGCACATTTAAATGAGCGAAGCAAAGATCCAACACCTACTCAAAAAGTATCAATTCAGCCAAAAGATATTGAGTATGCATTAGAACATCATACTGAATTGTTAGATATCAGCCAGTACGACTTAGAAAAAATCATTTTAGAAGCGCAAGAACATGCCAATGAACGCATGGTGAACCAATATACCTGTCAGGATATTATGAGCCGAGATGTGATTAAATTGCATGAAAATGATGATATTCATCAGGCATTAGATAAATTTAAACAAGAAAATCTCATGAGTTTGCCTGTAGTTAATGCAGACAACCATTTAGTGGGTACTTTGGCGCTATATGAAGTTGTAGAATGGTTTAAAGGGGCAACAGACCCAAGAAACTCATGGCAGCATTACGTAAGACAAATTATGAGTCGCCGAGTAGTTACTGTACTGCCAACTCAGCCGATTCAAGACCTTGTACCTTACTTTGTTGAGAAGTCTTTTAACTATATTCCGGTGGTTGAGGAACGAAAACTGATTGGAATCATTAGCCGTGCAGATATGATTGCGGCTTTACAACAGCAGTTAAATCGTAAATTGTAATTTTAAACATAAAAAAAGCTACGGTTGATTAGGGGATGCAACCGTAGCGACCAAAATAAGCTAAGTTATTTAATGTATTTGTTCTTCTCGTACAGTGCGAACAGGTTGTTGATAACCTTGCACTTGTTCTGGCTGTTTTTTAGGAATTACCAACCATAAAACTAAGTACACTAAAATCCCTGGAAAAGCCGCGCTCATTATCGAAACTAACACGAAAATAATGCGTAACAAATTTGCATTCCAACCAAATCGTTCAGCAATACCGCCCATTACACCGGCGATCATGCTTTGTCGGTTCGAGCGATATAAACCAGAATTGGCCATCTAAGTCTCCTCAAATATAAGTTACAAGGAATCATTTATTCACTTGGTTAATTAAGAATATGGAGCCAATCCGAATGAATTAAAGGTTCACTAAACTAAAAATGGTTAAAATATGTAAATGGTTTAAATCAATGAAAGCAACATCTACTAAAATGCACTGTTTCGGGGCTGAAAGTGTTTGTAGCAGCGATGATATCGTTCCTGAACAATAAGGTTGAACTGTAGCATTGCTGTTGTATGTGAATGATGTATATGTCTTTGAAGTCGTCTGGTCTTTTAATGAAACATTTGGGTGTGGCAGCCATCTTGTGTATGGGGTTAAGTGCCTGCGATGTAAATCATGCCGACTCTAAAGATCACTCCGCCGTAGCAACGACTTCTAGACATGAAGATAGTTTGATTAAAAGCACTACGAAGGTTAAAACTTTAGATGATGCAGCGGGACGAACTTTCTTGCCTGAGGGCGTTCCAGATAAAACCTCAAAACTATCCGAAGCAGACCAACAATATGCAGGCCGTTATCACACTCGTATTTCATGTGAAGATAATTTTGCCGATTGTGAAACAGGCGAGGCAGAATATATTTTAAATTTATTACCTGATGGAACTGCGTATTGGAATGTTGTTCATTTTGGTCGTGTTGGTAGTAAAGATGGCTCAAAAAGTGCGGTCATCAATCAATTATGTCCTTCCTTGAAATGGAAGGTCGAACCTGCCGCTCATGAGTTAACGATTCAATGTCCTTTATCAGATGTTAACTTCTATTTTGATATTGATGCAAAACAAAGATTAGTCGTAAATTTAGAAAAATTATTTTATAGCGATTTTGGTAAAAACCGTGAGTTTTTGGAACAAAATTATTTTGTTCCTACAAAAGCTTATGTACTTGATAAAGAGTAAAGCCAATTTTAGCAAAATAAAAAAGAGCGCAATATCAATTGCGCTCTTTTGATTTTAGAGTCTATACATCATTAGTAGTCGAAACTAAAGTGTTCCGCTGGTAATGAAGTCAGCGTACGAGAAGTCGTTACCATTGATTCTGCATGACCTTGAGCACGTGGTAATAAACGGTCAAAGTAGAAATCTGCAACTTTAATTTTTGCTTTATAGAACTCAGGAGTTTCTTGGCCATTACCTGCTTCTAATTTTTCAGAAGCGACAACTGCTTGTTGTGCCCAGAAATAAGCCATCATCACATAGCCTGAGAACATCAAGAAATCTACAGAAGCAGAAGATACGATGTCACGGTCTTTACGTGCAGCAAGCATGATACGAACAGTTAAAGTGTTCCACTGAGCACAAAGCTTTGTTAAGTCCCAAGCAAAACGACGTAAGTATTTATTACGAGCATGTGCAGCACAGAACTTTAAGATCTCAGCAGTGTATTCACGAACTACTTTACCTTTTGAGCTTAACAACACTTTACGACCAATCAAATCAAGTGCTTGAACACCAGTTGTTCCTTCATACAAAGTAGAAATACGGGCATCACGTACGATTTGCTCCATACCCCATTCTTTGATGTAACCATGGCCGCCGTACACTTGCATACCGTGGTTAGCAGCTTCTAGGCCAAGCTCGGTCAAGAAACCTTTTAAAATTGGTGTATAGAAACCAAGTTTATCGTCATAATCTTCAAATGCAGCTTGGTCACCGCGTGTCAAAGCATCTGTCATTTTGTCAGCAAGCTGTGCTGCGTAGTAGATCATTGAACGACCACCTTCAGCGATTGCTTTTTGAGTTAACAACATGCGGCGTACGTCAGCATGGTGAATGATTGCATCAGCAACTTTATCTGGATCTTTTTTACCTGAAAGGGCACGCATAGACATACGTTCTTTGGCATATGGTAGAGCGCCTTGGAAAGATAACTCTGCATGGGCAATACCTTGAACCGCAGTACCAATACGCGCTGTGTTCATAAAGGTAAACATGGCATGTAAGCCTTTGTTTACTTCACCAATGAGGTAACCTGTTGCATTATCAAAGTTCAATACAGCAGTTGCAGAAGCGCGGATACCCATTTTGTGTTCGATTGAACCACAGCTTACAGTATTACGTTCACCTACGCCGCCATCCGCAGTTGGGATAAATTTAGGGACGATAAATAATGAAATACCACGAGTACCTGCTGGTGCATCTGGAAGACGTGCAAGCACAATATGAATAATGTTTTCTGTTAAATCATGCTCACCGGCAGAAATAAAGATTTTTGTACCAGAAATCTTATAAGTGCCGTCAGCTTGTGGTTCAGCTTTGGTTTTCACCTGACCTAAGTCTGTACCACATTGAGGTTCGGTTAAGCACATTGTGCCGCTCCATGTACCTTCAACAAGTTTCGGCATATACGTTTGTTTTTGCTCATCTGTACCGAATTGCAAAATAGTATTCATACAGCCTGAGCTTAAACCTGGATACATGGTAAATGACCAGTTCGCAGTACCCATCATCTCTGATTTAATCAGATTTAAAGACATTGGTAGGCCTTGACCACCAAATTCTTCAGGATAAGAAAGACCTTGCCAGCCACCCATTACAAACTGGTCATAAGCTTCTTTAAAACCTTTTGGCGTTTTAACTTCGCCGTTGTCAAAATGGCAACCTTCTTCATCGCCAGATTGGTTAAGTGGAGACAGTACGTTTTCACAATAATCTGCTGCACCTTCAAGAATCATATCTACTGTATCAGGATCTGCACTTTCACCATTTGATAAAGTTTTGTAGTGAGCAGGATAGTCTAGTACTTCATTCATTAAGAAGCGGATATCGTGTAGCGGAGCTTTATATGCTGGCATGGCTTTAATCCTAATTTTGAATCATTGTGGGATTATCTGAATCGATGATTTGATTATTCACTCGCATGATAAAAATACAATGTTAATCGCACCCAAAAGGAATGTCAGAAAAGCGAATTTTGTCGAAAATAAATACACCTGAAATTATAATTTCTGCTAAAGTCGGGACTTATACTTTTATGTGAAAAAACAACTAATTTTTTTTTATTTTTAGCAAGTTTTGTTAAAAAGATAAAGCGATAAGGTTTTAAAAAAGGTTATGCATTTAAAATATCTCAGTTTATGTTTATTTAGTTTGGGCTTGACGGCATGTGCACAACACGGCGTGCGTCCACAGGTGGCATCTGCGAGTTTAGAGCAAAAAGCCATTCAAAGTGTTAATGCGATGTATGAATACCCAAGTTATGATTATCGCGGAAACTTTAAAATTACCGTTGATCCTTCACAAATAAAGCAAAATGTAAAAGCTGAGAATACTGCTAAGCTAGATGCTGAATTACAAAAGAAAGTTGATCAATATTTACGTGAACAAAAAGTTGCCTTAAGTAAAGCACAGAAACAAACCTTATATGCGGCGATTGCAAACGAACAAGGTGATTTGGGACTGACTTCCTCAGCACGTTCTGAAAAAATTAATACCGTATTATTTAATTTGTTAAATGATCTTCAGTTTAGTTATGACGGCTCGATACATTATCGTCAAAAAATGGGTTCATTTAATTTAACTGCTAGATATGAAAAACCGACACTTTTAGTTCAGGCAAAATTGCCAATGGTGCTTGATCTTGAGAATTATAAGTTTTACATAAATTATTTTGGTTTGATGCCATATTTGGTTAATAAAGATAATCAAAATAATTTAGCTTATGTTGATTTCTCAAAATATAAAGCCTTCTTTAAAAATGTCGATAAGAAGAAATTTATTGAATACCTTAAAGCTTCAAGTGCTGTTTCATACCGATTAGCTGAACCGCAAAACTTACAACGTATATCGTTGACTGAGGCTGATCGTAAAGCAGGGGCGGTTGAAAAAATTCGTTTAAAGACGACGGTTGAGCAACTACTTTTAGAAGTAGATTTGTTTGGGCAAGTTAATGAAAAATATCTTCAAAAAAGTGTTTTAGGTCTTGATGAGGAAAAACTTGCTGAAACGCTTGCTGCAGAGATTGCTGCTTCTGATGCGAAAAAAGGCACTGCAAGTAAAGAAGAACAAAAGGTTTCTTCTGATGACGCCGCTGCTGTTAGTCAACAGTTGTACTCCCTTGTTAATGTTCATTTAGGCAATACCTCTACTTCTGAAGATGAGGAAGTAGAGTCTGCTTCTAGTGAAGAGGCGAGTGATGTAGCTGTAGCAGAGACTGAACAAACTTCAGAAAATGAAGAAGTAGTTGTACTGACGGAAGATCAATGTATTGAATTAAAATCACTTAAAAACCCGGTCGCTTTAGGGGATATTAATTATTGCCAAATCTACGGTATTGATGTCCTGGATCAGAGCGATACAAGTATTCAAAAAGCGCAAATTAAGTCTCGTCAGGACGCTTTAAAGCAAACTTTTGAAGCGTATAACCAAAACCAGTTTATTAATGATGAAGCATTCAAAGCTCTTTGGTTAAAACATAAGGATGAAATTGAACAAGCTTTACCGAAGCAAAGAAACCCAATCACAATTGATGTGGCTTTAGATGACAAAGGCCGTGCAGTCAATATGGATTACGATGTTGATTACACGCCAGCTGAGTTTAAGCACCGCTTCAATATTAAAGCAGATATGCAAATTCTGAATTATGGGAAAGCGACTTCAATTGATCAGCAGCAGCTTAAACAAGCTAAATCTGTGGCTGAAGCAAGTAAAGGTTCTATGCTGGAAAACTTTATTAAAGGTTTTAGTGAAAAGCTTGGGCAAAGTGATGTTTCAGAGCACCCTGTGGGCACACATAGTGATGTACAAGATTTAGATGCAAATCTGGCTGTACTTGCAGATAAAACCTATGATGCAACGCATGCTTATGACAAAACGTATAAAGCAGTATTTATTGCCAAATTGACTGCCGAAAAACCGTCATATATTAAGTATTATTCAGTTCAACAGCTACAAGAAATTGCTGAGGTTTATGCTTACTGGTTCTCTGATGAAGATACATATAATCCTCAAGGAAAAGCCTTAGAGCGTATTACCGCTTTACAGAAAAAACATCATCTTGAACAAGATGATCAGTTTGACCACGAGTTAGGACGTGCTGTAGATCATATTGTATTAACGACTATACAAGGTAAAACAGGGCGTGAAGCTTGGCAGAAGCTACAGAAGCAATATAAACAGCCAGCCCAACTTTTCTCAAAACAGTATCAGTTAGAGTTTGAAAAACAAAATGGTGTTTCTGCTGAAGAAAAGCATCTGTTATCAGAAACGGCTGATATTTTAGGGAATGTTTATGTGGCTGCTCGTAAAAAACAGCTTTCGGAAAAAACAATTCAGAACTTAAAACCTGAACATAATGAATTTATCGATTATGAAATTTTCCGAGAAGTTTATAAGCAAATGGTTGCCGCTAAAAAATAATGAGTAAGATAAAAAAAGAACCTACATATGTAGGTTCTTTTTTTGGTTTATAGAAAATCTCTTAATTGTGGTCGTACGCCATTCCAGATATAGAAGGCTTCAATAGCTTGGCCTACTAACATGCCGAAACCTTCTGAGTAAGGCACATTACGCTGTTTCGCTTGATCAAGGAAGCTAGAAGGTTTGCCATAAGCCATTTCATAGGCATATTTGAATTGTAATTTTTCAGGTAGTTGTAAAGCATCGCCTGAAAGACTTGCCGAAGTGGCATTAATCACAATATCAAAATCGCCTTCTAAATCATTTAGGGAAATTGCTTGTAATTGGGCTTGTGGAACTGCTGTTTTTAAGTCATCTACAAGTTGTTCTGCACGAGCTAAAGTTCGGTTTGCAATGACGATTTTTTGGGCACCAGCCTGTACAAGGGGATAAATAACACCACGCGTTGCGCCGCCAGCTCCTAAAATTAAAATAGTTGTATTTTCAAGATTCCATTCTAAAGCTTGAATTGCGGCAACTAAACCTTGGCCGTCTGTATTGTCACCATGCAATTTGCCATTTTCCATCCATAACGTATTTACAGCTTTAGCAATTTGAGCACGCTCGGTTAACACATCACATAAAGCAAAAGCTTGCTCTTTAAAAGGAACAGTAACGTTCATACCACTGCCGCCTTCTGCAAAGAAACTTCGCATGCTCGATTCAAAACCGTCAAGAGGAGCAAGCCGTTTTTGATAGTTTAGCTCAACACCTGTTTTTTCAGCGAAAGCATGATGCAATTCAGGAGAGCGTGATTGTTCGATCGGATTGCCAATTACTGCAAACTGTTTGGTCATTCTTGTATCCAAAATTTTAAAATGGCATGAAGCAGATAGAGTCTGCACTGAATATTCAGCAGGCCTCACTATAAGTCAAAATAGCACAAGAAAAAATATTTGAATGAAGGCAAATGGAAATCAAAAAAGGAGATTCTTTAGGGTGGAAGCCAAAGAATCCCCAAAACAAAAAATTAGGCGACTTTTTCTTCTAAACCTAACCAATCACGAGGTTTTAAATAGTAGTCAGTTAAACGCTTCTCTGGAGAGTCTTCATCCCATTCAGGGCGATAAGACCATGCAGCTAGATTAGGTAGGCTAACTAAAATCGACTCAATACGGCCACCTGTTTGTAATCCAAACAACGTACCGCGGTCATACACCAAGTTATATTCCACATATCTGCCACGCCGGTAAAGCTGGAAATCTCGTTGAGCTTCGGTATAAGGCTGTTCGCGGTGTTTTTCGAAAATTGGCAAGATCGCATTTAAATAGCCATTACCTACGGCTTGAATATATTTAAAGCAGGTTTCGAAATCCCAGCAATTTAAATCATCAAAGAATAAACCGCCCACACCACGTTGTTCATCGCGATGCTTTAAATAGAAATAGTCATCGCACCATTTTTTATGTTCAGCATAAACATTGTCACCAAAAGGCTTACACAGGTCATAAGCGGCTTGGTGCCAATTTAAAACATCTTGATCATCTGGATAAAATGGCGTTAAGTCAAAACCTCCACCAAACCACCAAATCGGATCTTGACCTTCACGCTCTGCAACGAATAAGCGGACATTCGCATGCGAGGTTGGAATATTCGGGTTTTTAGGGTGAATGACTAAAGACACACCTAGCGCTTGAGCTTTTGCCCCTGCAATTTGAGGGTGACGTTCTGTTGCAGAAGCAGGCAGTTTACTAATGTTGATATGTGAAAACATCACGCCGCCTTTTTCAATCACTGTACCATTTTGCAGTACACGTGAACGGCCGCCACCGCCTTCAGGGCGCTCCCAATCATCAATGATAAATTCTGCTGTCCCACCACCAGCTTTTTCTTGTTGTTCTAAACCGGCACAAATACGGGCTTGTAAATCGAGGAGAAATTCGCGGACACGTTGAATATCTGTTGAAGTCGGATGTTGCATAATGACCCTCAAAGATGATCGAAATAGATTAGATACATCAAAACATAAATCCATAAAAAAAGTAAGGGATTTTTTCTAATTCCTGAAAAAATCCCTTAAATATAATTTTTAAATTTTGGACTTGAAATCAAAAATCATCTTTTTGGTAAAGGTGATCCATTCTTTCACGTTTGGTTTTTAAATATTGTTCATTAAAAGGGTTACGGCCGACAGTTAAAGGTACACGGTCTACGACATTAATACCTTGATCTTTGAGTGCCTGAATTTTCAAAGGATTATTGGTAATTAATTTAACTTCTTTCACTTTTAAGTGGTCGAGCATAATACTGCACATATCGTAACGACGTGCATCGGCGGGTAAATTCAGTAGTAAATTGGCATCTACTGTATCGTGCCCCTGATCTTGCAGGGCATAAGCACGAATTTTATTGGTTAAACCAATACCGCGTCCTTCTTGACGTAAGTATAAAATTACACCTTGTCCTGCTTCATTGATGAGTTTCTGAGTGGCTTGTAGTTGTGGGCCACAGTCACATTTCAATGATGCAAACGCATCACCCGTTAAGCATTCAGAATGTACGCGGACCAAAACAGGATCCGTTGGCGGATTTTCTAACCCTTTGGAAAGTGCCACATGTTCTTCACCTGTTACGGGATCTTGAAACACAGAAATATTGAATTCACCAAAAGCGGTCGGGAGTTTTGATGTTGCAATGAACTCTATAGGCACAGATTAACTCATCTTTTAACCGAAAACGGTTTAAAGTATAGCGTAATGCTGGGAGATTGGTCGAATTGTCATAATCATTTTGCACACTAAGGTTTTCTTTTTTGTATAAAGAAGACGATAATAGTTGATAAATAGTCAGATTATTCAGGATAATCTGCCAACCATACCCATACTGTATGAGAGACTGCTTTGCATGATCTCGTTCGCAAATGTGGCTGATTGAAGGTGACTTCATTCGATTGTATGATCGACCCATTTTGACCCAGCTTAGGATTTGCCAGGCTTATAAAGGCTTTGCCACATATGTTGTATACCGAAATTCCAACTCAACGCCCTGTTACGCCATTGTTAGATGCGATTGATCATCCTCAACAATTACGTCAGCTCGAGCATAGCCAATTACTACAAGTGGCTGATGAGTTGCGTCAATATATTTTATATGCAGCAGGCCAGAGTGGTGGCCATTTCGGTGCTAACCTCGGCGTGGTTGAGCTGACGGTAGCGCTGCATTATTGCTTTAATACACCAAATGACCGTTTAGTTTGGGATGTGGGACACCAAGCATACCCACATAAAATCCTAACTGGACGCCGTGAACAAATTACGACCATTCGCGCTAAAAATGGATTGGCTGCTTTCCCTGCCAGAGAAGAGTCTGTTTTTGATACCTTTGGGGTAGGGCATTCTTCAACTGCTATTTCAGCTGGTTTGGGGATGTCTTTGGCACGTCGCTATCAGAAAGACCCATGTGAAGTCGTTTGTATTGTGGGTGATGGTGCAATGACTGCGGGCATGGCATTTGAAGCAATGAATGATGCTGTTGCTCATGATGCAGATTTAATTGTTGTACTCAATGACAACGATATGTCGATTTCTTGCAGTACAGGTGGCTTTGCCAAACATTTAGCTGCAATTTGGGAAAAAGGTCATTTAGTTAATGTCAATGAACATGGTGAAGCTTATATCCAGCCACACCCAAAATGGACATATAACTCTCGATTACACCAATCGGCAACCGACGCGGCAGATAATTTATTTAAAGCAATTGGTTTTGATTATTTCGGGCCTTTTGATGGACACGATGTCACTCAGTTGGTTCAGGTGTTCAATGCGCTCAAAAAACGCAAAGGTCCACGTTTAGTTCACGTTTATACCAAGAAAGGTAAAGGCTTTGCTCCTGCTGAAGCAGACCCGATTACTTACCATGCGATTGGCAAAATTAATGCTGCTTCGGGCGGGAAAACACCACCAAAATACTCTGATGTGTTTGGTGAGTGGTTATGTGATGAAGCTGCACAAGATGAGCGTTTGCTTGCGATCACGCCTGCAATGTGTGAAGGCTCGGGCATGGTCAAATTTGCGAAGCAATTTCCGCAGCGTTTCTTCGATGTCGCGATTGCAGAGCAGCATGCTGTAACACTTGCAGCAGGAATGGCATGCGAAGGACTAAAACCTGTTGTCGCCATTTATTCAACATTCCTGCAGCGTGGTTACGATCAGCTTATTCATGATGTCGCATTGCAAAATCTTGACGTGACTTTTGGTATTGACCGTGCAGGCTTGGTTGGTGAAGATGGTCCAACGCATGCAGGTGCATATGACTATGCTTATATGCGTACTGTGCCTAATATGGTGATCATGGCACCGAAAGATGAAAATGAATGCCGTCAAATGCTTCATACGGCTTATGCCTATAATGGCCCGGCTGCGGTACGCTATCCGCGTGGTGCAGGTGTGGGCGTCGAAATCCAAAAAGAGATGACTGTTCTTGAATTGGGTAAAGCTGAAATTGTTGCAGAAATTAAAGCAAACAGTGATGAGCAGATTACGGTTTTAGCATTTGGTAGTCGTGTCATGGTTGCTCTGGAAGCAGCTGAGCAATTTGCGCAAAAACATGAAGTCAGTGTGTGTGTTGTAAATATGCGCTTCGTAAAACCGCTTGATGAACAAATGATTCGAGACTTGGCTGAGCATACTCATTTATTCGTGACAGTTGAAGAACACGCAATTATGGGTGGTGCGGGTAGTGCAGTGAATGAGTTTATGGCTCAAGAACAAATTGTTAAACCTATCATTAATTTAGGTCTACCAGACTCGTTCTTGCATCAGGCGACACATAATCAAATGCTACAAGATTGTGGTTTAGATGCTAAGGGTATTTTGAACTCGATTGAGCGAGCATGGCTTAAGGTAAATCAGGTGGTTTAATACCTCAATAAAATTTTTCGAAACATTTTTTCCCAAAAAGCGTATTCATTTGCTAAAATGGATACGCTTTTATGCATTATTCTTTGTCAAAATCTTCAAATTTGTATTGTAGTGGGTGTTCAATGGAACCTATGGTGGTGATGGCTGCGCGTGCGGCTCAAACAGTTGGTCAAGAGCTTTTAAAAGCGCATCAAAATCGTCATAAGCTCGATTTGCAAGTTGAAGAGAAAGGCATTGATGGTCCTGTAACACGTGTAGATCGTTATTTAGAACAATTGACGATTGATACATTACGTAAAAGTTATAAAAACCATAGCTTCTTAGGTGAAGAGTTCGGTTTGCAAGAGGGCAAAGGCCACGATGCAGACTGGTGCTGGGTGATCGACCCTCTTGATGGCACGCAAAACTTTATTAATGGTTTCCCTCATTTCTGTATTTCTATTGCTGTTCAGCACAAAGGTGTTACTCAGCACGGCGTAATTTACGATCCGGTACGTGACGAATTGTTCTCTGCAAGTCGTGGCCGTGGTGCAGTGATGAACCAGCGTCGTATTCGCGTAAATGTAAAAGACAGCCTAGAAAATACATTCTTGGCAGTAGGTCACCCTTACCGTGCTAAACGTGCTGGTGAAATTGTGTCTTATGCAGAGCAGCACTTTGCTTCATTATTAGCTGTGACTCAAGCGGGTGCTCAAATCCGCCGTGGTGGTTCAGCTGCTCTCGACTTAGCTTATGTTGCTGCTGGTCGTTTTGATGGTTTCTTTGAACTTGGCTTAAAACCATGGGATATCGCTGCTGGTGAGCTTATTATCAAGGAAGCTGGTGGTGTTGTGGTTGACGCACGTGGTGGTAATGATTCACTTGAAAATGGTCAAGTGATTGCATGCTCACTGAAAATGTTAAAGCCATTAATGCAAACTGTAGTTCCTGCTTGGGACAAAGCTGCAAAATAATTTAAAAAATTATTTCTGAGTAAGACCCTCTTTTTATAGAGGGTTTTACTTTTTAATGGTCGGTAAAATACAAATAACAGTAGAAATACCGAGAAAGTTGATTAAAACACATGACTTTTAAATTCTTTCTGCTATAATCCGCCCACGCACTTAAATTTCCGTTCATTACCTGAACATTCTGTTCTATTCATTGTAAGCGCACGCTGTCCATAGAGAGGACCATTTCTTGCGCCCCAATCGCTCAGCGATTCTTCAGGTTGCGGCCGTAATCAAGCGTGCGTTTAGTCCACATCGTCGTTACTCGGATTGCTGCTGAATAATAAGATTCAGCTAATATTTGCTTTGCCGCTTTTGCCGATGTCTATTTGTATTTATTAAAAATGGAGCACCCTTTGGGGTGGAACTCTCTATGAGCAAAACTTTTGCCGAATTTTCTTTGCACGAAACCTTACAACAAGCTCTTGAAGGTTTAGGTTTTACTAACCCAACTCCTGTGCAAGAACAATCTATTCCTGCTGCTTTAGAAGGTAAAGACCTTCTTGTTTCTAGCCAGACTGGTTCTGGTAAAACTGCTGCATTCTTATTACCGACATTACATAATTTGGCAGGTCAAGATACTTTCGTTCCGTTCAAAGAACGTATGAAAGCAGTGACTCAGCCTAGCATTTTAGTTTTATGCCCAACACGTGAATTGGCTCAACAAGTTAGCCAAGACGCAATTGCTTTTGTACGTCACATGAAAGGTGTTCGTATTGCTGCAATTATGGGTGGTATGCCTTTTGGTAAACAAATTCAACAGCTTAAAGGTGCTCAAGTTGTAGTTGCGACTCCAGGTCGTTTATTAGACTTAGTTAACCGTCGTCAATTAAAGCTAGACAAAGTTGATGCTTTAATCGTGGACGAAGCTGACCGTATGTTAGACCTTGGTTTCTCTGAAGACTTGGAAGCGATCAGTGACTTGGCTGCGAATCGTGGTCAAACGTTAATGTTCTCTGCAACTTTTGCTGACCGTATTATTCGTCTTGCTGAGCGCATGATGAATGAACCTGAGCGTATTGCAATTGAAACTGGTCACAGCACCAATACTGACATCACCCAAACTTTACACTGGACAGATGGTTTCGAACACAAGAAGAAACTTCTGACTCACTGGTTGGCTGATGAAACGCTTGACCAAGCTGTTGTATTCGCGAGCACACAAGAAGATACAGATATGTTGGCTGAAGAACTTGCAGAAGCAGGTCATTCAGTTGTTGCACTTCACGGTGCAATGCCGCAAACAGTTCGTAACCGTCGTTTACGTAGTATCCGTGAAGGCCGTGCGAAAATCTTAGTTGCTACTGACGTTGCTGCACGTGGTCTTGACGTTCCAACAATTTCACACGTTATTAACTTCGGCTTACCAATGAAGCATGAAGATTATGTACACCGTATTGGTCGTACAGGTCGTGCTGGTCGTACAGGTCAAGCGATTACTTTAGCGACTTATCGTGAACGCGGTAAAATCCGTGCGCTTGAAGATTACTTAGAAGCTCGTTTAAATGTTTCTGAAATTGAAGGTTTAGAGCCATCTCCACCTCCAGCTCGTCCACGTCGTGAAGGCGGTCGTGGTGGTAACGGTGGCCGTGATGGTCGTCGTGGTGGCGGTTTCGGCGGTGGTCGTCGTTTCGAGGGTGAAGGTAACTTCAAACGTCGTGAAGGTGGTCGTGATGATCGTCCACGTCGTAGCTTTGATGATAAGCCTCGTGGTGAGCGTCCTGCTTTCGGTGGCGAAGATCGTCCACGTCGCGAGTTCAACTCAGATCGTCCACGTCGTGAAGGTGGTTTTGAAGACCGTCCAAAACGTAGCTTCGGTGGTGAAGACCGTCCACGTCGTGAGTTCAACTCAGACCGTCCACGTCGTGAAGGTGGTTTTGAAGACCGTCCAAAACGTAGCTTCGGTGGTGAAGATCGTCCGCGTCGCGAGTTCAACTCAGATCGTCCACGCCGTGAAGGTGGTTTTAACGATAAGCCTCGTTTTGATTCAAATGATGACAATCGTGGTAACCGCGTAGACTATAAACCACGTCGTGAAAACGGTTTTGGTGACCGTCCACAACGTAGCTTTGGTGGTGAAGATCGTCCACGTCGTGAAAGTGGTTTTGGTGATCGTCCAAAACGTAGCTTCGGTGGTGAAGACCGTCCACGTCGCGCAGTTCGCGAAGAACACTTTAATCAAGAATCTCGTGGTGAGCGCCGTCGTAAATTCGACCGTTAATCTTTAAGAGATTTAAAAAAGGCCAGTTTACATACTGGCCTTTTTTATTTTTTAGTTTTGTTATAAAATAACAAAGTGTGAAACAGTTCAATTTTTATTGTAATAATGCGTAAAAGTAAGCGAAAAGAGTCGCCTTTGGCATGGTTGAGTAAATTCTTATTTCAACGTGGTTTGCCATATCTTTTTATTGCACTTGCTTTGTGCAATGGAATCTACTTTGCCTATGCTTTATTAACTGGCCATTTCGTAGACCAGTTTCAAGTTCTCGATCAATAATTTCTTTTCAAAATCTAGCTTATATTCCTATATTAGCTTGTTTTGCTTTTGTCAAAATTACAACAAGATTCCCAAAATTCAGTGTTATAGTATGCGGGCATAAAAGTGCAGGAATGATTGCCATTATGAATAATAAAACTCCTCTCTCGACTCAATCACTGATTGAAGTGAAAAACTTGAGTTTTAACCGAGGGGAACGCGTCATTTATGACAATATTAGTTTAAATATACGTCGAGGCCAGATCACGGCCATTATGGGACCATCTGGTACAGGTAAAACGACTTTATTACGCTTGATTGGTGGGCAGCTTGTTCCCGATCAGGGCGAAGTTTTGCTTGATGGCAAAGATATTGCTCAAATGTCACGTCAGGAATTATTTGCAGCACGTGCGCGTATGGGAATGCTGTTCCAGAGTGGAGCTTTATTTACCGATATGTCGGTTTATGAAAATGTCGCTTTTCCAATTCGTGCGCATACTAAGCTTTCTGAAAATCTCATTGCAGAACTGGTCGCTTTAAAACTTGAATCGGTGGGCTTGCGTGGAACAGAACAGCTTATGCCTACTGAGTTGTCAGGTGGTATGAACCGACGGGTCGCTTTAGCTCGTGCAATTGCGCTTGATCCCGATTTAATTATGTATGACGAACCTTTTGCGGGGCAAGACCCGATTGTGAAAGGTGTTTTAACACGTCTCATTCGTTCATTGCGAGAAGCTTTAGATCTAACTACGATTATTGTTTCGCATGATGTTCCTGAAACTCTATCTATTGCTGACTACATTTATGTTGTAGCGGAAGGGAAGATTCAAGGGGAAGGAACGCCAGAAGAATTACAAGCTTATGCTTCTCCATTTGTAAAACAGTTCTTAACCGGCTCGGCAGAAGGTCCGGTTGAATACCAGTTTAGCCACCAAGCTTATTTAGATAACGAGGTTCGTCCATGAATACGATTGCCTGGTTAGGTAGACTCGTTATTGAGCGGATTCGAGGGATTGGTGTTGCGGCACTGATGCTCTTACAGATTATTTTTTCATTACCTTCAGCGGGCGGTTTTGGACGTTTCGTCTATCAAATGCATCGTGTAGGGGTAATGTCTTTACTCATTATCACGGTATCAGGTTTATTTATTGGTCTGGTACTCGGATTGCAAGGCTACTCAATATTAGTCAATGTTGGTAGTGAATCAATGCTAGGCACAATGGTGTCTTTAACTTTATTGCGTGAGCTTGCACCGGTCGTTGCAGCTTTGCTCTTCGCTGGACGAGCAGGTTCTGCATTGACTGCTGAAATTGGTTCGATGAAACAAAGTGAACAGCTTGCCAGTATGGAAATGATTGGTGTTGATCCTTTAAAGCAAATCGTATCACCACGTCTTTGGGCTGGTATAGTCAGTTTGCCAATGTTAACCGTTATTTTTGCTGCGATTGGTATTGTTGGCGGTAAATTGGTTGGAGTTGACTTTCTTGGCGTTGATGAAGGCTCCTTTTGGAGTGGTATGCAAAATAATGTTCAATTTGGCCACGATGTCGTAAATGGCATTATTAAGAGCATTGTATTTGCTTTGCTGTGTACATGGATTGCTGTTTTCCAAGGGTATGCATGTGATCCGACACCTGAAGGCATTGCAACGGCAATGACCCGCACGGTTGTATATTCTTCATTATGTGTTTTAGGTTTTGATTTCGTGTTGACTGCGGTCATGTTCGGAGGGATTTAATGAAATCACGTACTAGTGAGCTGGCCGTAGGTATCTTTGTCATTATCTTCGGTATTGCTTTATTCTTTTTAGCAATGAAAGTGAGTGGTTTAGTGGGCACGAACTTGAGCGATGGCTACACCATGAAAGCTCAGTTTGATAACGTTAATGGTTTAAAGCCTCGTGCTAAAGTGACGATGAGCGGTGTAACAATTGGCCGCGTTGATTCAATCACGCTTGATCCGGTTACACGTTTGGCTACGGTTACTTTTGATCTTGATGGAAAACTGACAAGCTTTAATGCTGAACAGTTAAAAGAAGTTCAAAAAAATGCTTTAGACGAATTACGTTATAGTTCTGATTATACGCAAGCGACTCCAGCGCAACAAAAAACAATGGAACAGCAACTGATCAGTAACATGAACTCCATCACAAGTATTGATGAAGATGCTTATATAATGGTTGCAACCAATGGTTTATTGGGTGAGAAATATTTAAAAATCGTACCGGGTGGTGGTCTAAACTACCTTAAACGTGGCGATACTATTTCTAATACCCAAGGAACGATGGATCTAGAAGATCTTATTAGTAAATTTATTACTGGTGGTGGCGCAGGTAAGGTTGCCGCTGGTTCATCCTCAGCAGAAGAAAAAGCTCCTGCAAGTACTGACAGCAGTGCACAGCCGTCATTTGTTGAGTAAGAGATTATTTGAAGGAGTGGTTCCAGGTGAATACGTTGTTTAAACAAACCCTTACAGCAAGTATTTTGTCTACTATGATTGCTGGTACAGCTTTTGCTGCACCTTCAGAAGCACCACCTGACTTTATTAAGCGTGTTGCTGATGGCTTGATTTCTCGTTTAAAAGCCGATCATGCTAAATTGCAAAATAACCCAGCATTAGTAAAAACAATTGTACGCCAAAACTTAGACCCGTATGTTGATTCACAAGCGTTTACTCGTATTGTGATGGGTACTTATGCGACAAACCAATATAGTACTGCTGCACAGCGTGCTCAGTTTGAAACGAACTTCCGTAATACGTTAATTGAGAATTACGGTAGTGCATTTGCTAAGTATACAAACCAAACTTACACGATGCGTCCATACAAGGCGACAGCTGGTAAAAACCCTGTTGTGACTTTAGATTTTAATCACAATGGTGAAAAAATTCCTGTGTCGTTCCAGTTGGCAGACAAAGGTTCGCAGTGGAAAATCCGTAACATCAATGTTTCTGGTATTGATTTAGGATTGCAGTTCCGTAACCAGTTTGCTGCAACTGTGAAACGTAATGGTGGTGATTTGAATAAAGCAATTGCTACGTTCCAACCTGATGCAGATGCTGCTGTTAATCAGAATAAACAAAAATAAGTAGGTGAAGAGTGGTTCAGTATCTTAACCAAGAGTTAGTTGTTTCAGGCAAAATTGATTTTGAAAATGCTGAACAACAATACCAAGCTGGATTGGCAATTATTAAAAAGCAAACAAGCTTTCCTTTAATTGTTGATTTAAAGCAGCTTGAGCATGGTAATACGTTAGCCTTGGCTGTTTTAGTGCAATGGCTACGTCAAACTCCACAAAAGTCTGGATTACATTTTAAAAATGTACCGGAGAAGATGCTGAAAATCATTCAAGCCTGCCATTTGCAAGAAGACCTACATTTGGTTTGATGAGCAAAGATAAAAAAGCACCTAAATTTAGGTGCTTTTTTATATACAAAATTTGCTGGGTAATCTCTTTAAATCCATTTTTTCCAGCGGAAATAAATGATAGGCCCAATAAAGAAACCAATAATAATTAGTAAAACGATAATAAAGCTGGTTGTACCGTGTGCGAAAGGAAGTACATCCGTGTTCATACCATAGATACTGGCGATTAACATAGGTGGTGCCAACATACTTGGTAATATCGAGAATCGACGGATCGTATCGTTTTGTTCAGTGTTAATAAATCCTGACGTTGTATCAAGCAAGAACCGTACTTTTTGGAATAAGAAAGCGTCATGTTCGACAAGCGAGCGAACATCTTCACTAAGTTCTCGAATATCTGCATCGTAGATATGACTGCCTAAAGCACGTGGACGAGACAAAAACGTTAAAACACGGCGCAAATCAATTAAACAGAGCTGTGCTTTCCCAAGCATGTCTTCTTGTTGTGCCAAGCGGGTAATCATGTCATCAAGATCTAAAATCTGTTCACGTTGATGGTTATTGAGAACCTCGGTTGAGTATTTTTCTAGATCCTTGTGGATATCTTCCAAGATATCCGCAAGCTCATCTAGCTTTGCTTCAAGTAAGCCCAATAAAATCCATGTTGGATCTTTATAATCCATTTCGTAGTCATTACGGCGAGCTCGAGCACGAAAAGCACGAAAGGCAACTAACTTTTCACCCCGTAAAGTAAATAAGCGGTCTTTATGTAAGATGAATGCAACAGTCTGCACCATGGCAAGCATATGGGAAGAATCCTCAGCATCCCCATCAACCTGATAATTTTTATTTTTCGTTAAAAAATAGGTGCTGATATGCAAAATACCGTCATCATCACGGTAGAATCGAGCAGAAGATGAAATGTCTTCTAACGACTTTAGTGTAGGTAAGTTCTGATTGTAAGCATCTAAGACCCATTGTTGTTCTTCTTGAGAGGGTGCAATAAGATCAAGCCATACTAATTCGGGATGTAGATCAAATCCACCATTGATGGTGGCATCTTCCAGACTTCCGCGTTCTGTGGCATAAAAGGCTTCAAGCATGTGTCTTTTTTCCTTACGCAGTCTGATGGAAATTGATGGGTGTATTTTAGACAAGGATTTGCCGAAAAACACTTGCCAATACGCTATTTTGCAAAAAAAAACTCTGTCGATAGTCTAGTTTGTCAGCATGACAGTTCAATAAAACGGTTTTTATACTATGAATTCAATTTGTATTTTCTGTGGTTCATCTCTTGGTTCAAACCCAATCTTTCAACAAATTGCTCAATTAACCGGTGAAGCTATTGCTAAACAAGGTAAAACACTCGTTTATGGCGGTGGCCGTTCTGGTTTAATGGGTGTTGTTGCTGATAGTGCTTTGCAAGCCGGCGGGCAGGTCATTGGGGTAATTCCTCGTGCTTTAGTTGATCGCGAGTTAGCTCATCCTGGACTGACAAAATTATATGTCGTCGAAAATATGCATGAGCGTAAAACCAAAATGGCAGATCTGTCGGACGGTTTTATTGCTTTACCAGGTGGGGCAGGTACATTGGAAGAAATCTTTGAACAATGGACATGGGCACAATTAGGTATTCATCAAAAGCCGTGTGCTTTTCTAAATGTAGCTGGCTTTTATGAAGATTTGCTTAAAATGATTCAGGGAACTGTAGATAACGGATTTAGCCAAGCGCGGTTTGTTGATAAATTGATTGCCTCAGACAAAATTGAAGATATTCTTCAACAATTTGAGCAATATCAGGCTCCTGCTCCGAAATGGACAAATGCCGACGTTCAACCATAAATGAGGTTAAATAGGTGAAAACAATTACGGTCGCCGCTGCGGTGATCTTAAATGAACAAAATGAATTATTGCTTGTTAGAAAGCGTAATACACAAGCTTTTATGCAGGTAGGCGGTAAACTGGAGCCGAATGAGGCTCCGGAAAGTGCTATACAGCGTGAAATCTTGGAAGAAATAGGCAGCCCGTGTGTAATAGAACAGTTTATAGGGCGTTTTGAGACAGCAGCTGCCAATGAACCGGATCACAAGCTTATTAGCCATTTATATTTGGTTCGATTAAAACAATCCCCACAAATTGCAGCTGAAATTGCTGAAATGAAGTGGGTGAAATTTAATGATTCCGAGACAAAACTCGCACCATTAACCAAAGAAATTGTAATTCCGTGGTGTGAGCAGAACTTATCTATAACTCTATAATTTTAATATGATGTAGATGAAGCAGCAGCTAGGCAACTGGCATGAATAGATGTACACCCTAGCTGTTTTAGCGCCTGACTTAAAGCGTGAATTGAACTTCCTGTTGTGATTACATCATCAATAATCAGTACACGACGATAACGCCGTTTTTCTTGAGTGAGCGCAACAAATTGCTGTTCAATATTTTCAAATCTTTCGAGTCGAGATAATCCCTTTTGAGAATGCTCATTTAAGCGTTGTACAGGTTGCCAAACTGGTATTTTTAATTGCTTACTCAAAAGATTGGCGAGTAATAAGGATTGATTAAAACCACGTTCAGTTAAACGTTGTTTAGAAATAGGCATGGGTACAATCGCTTGTACCTTAGGAAATTTTAATTGCTGTAAAACTTCAGCGAGTAAGGTTTGGTAATGTAATTTTTGTTCATATTTAAACTGCTGAATAATCCGGTTAATTGGATAGGCGTAGTGACAGGCCACAAGAACAGACTGATCATTGCGCTGAACGGTTTGCTTAAGCCACGGTAGCTGTTCCCAGCATTCTTTACAAAGAGAATATTTTTCCCGTGTTCCTATTTCGCAAAGTAGGCAAGGGGACAGCAACTGAAAAAGATACTGTGGGTTTAAAAACTTAAACATATGCGTATCGAGGAGCTTCGGGAAGCCAGCGCTTCAATAAGGCATCAGCTTGCTCAGGGTAATCTTTTAGAACTTGTTGTGCAACGTAGTGTGCTTGACTCAATAAATGATCATCTCGCTCTAAACGTGCGACACGGAAACCCATATCACCTGTTTGTTTTGTTCCTAATAACTCACCCGGGCCTCTTAGCTCAAGATCTTTTTCAGCAATAACAAAGCCATCATTACTTTCTCTTAAAATTGAAAGTCTTTCTTGCCCATTTTGTGAAAGTGGTGGTTTATAGAGAAGAACGCAAAAACTGGCTTTTGCACCTCGTCCTACACGCCCTCGTAATTGGTGTAGCTGTGAAAGCCCTAATCGTTCAGCATTCTCAATGACCATAATTGACGCATTGGGAACATCTACTCCAACCTCAATAACAGTTGTGGCAATTAGCAGTTGTAGTTCATTGTTTTTAAATGCTTGCATGACAGCCTGTTTTTCATCGGCTTTCATTTTGCCATGAACCAAACCAATATTAAGTTCAGGAAAGCGCTCTTTCATTTCTTGATAGGTGGCTTCGGCGGCTTGAGCATCTAAAGTTTCGGACTGTTCGACCAGAGTACATACCCAGTAGGCCTGTTTGCCTTCTCGGCAGTTTGAAGCAATTCGATGCAGTACTTCTTCACGACGATCTAGCGGAATCGTGACGGTCTGAATTGGAGTTCGGCCTGGGGGTAATTCATCAATAATCGATGTATCTAAATCGCCATAAGCACTCATTGCCAGTGTTCTAGGAATTGGCGTTGCAGTCATGACCAGTTGATGTGGGGTGAGCTGTTCGGCGCCTTTATTGCGTAAGGCTAATCGCTGATCGACCCCGAATCGGTGCTGTTCATCAATAATCACGAGTCCTAGTTTTGCAAACTCAACGTTATCTTGAAATAAGGCATGGGTACCCACGATCAGTTCAGCATGGCCTTCTTTAATTTGTTGCTCAGCGTGTGCCCGCGCTTTCCCTTTTTGTTTACCCGACAACCAAGCTACCGTAATACCTAAAGGTTCAAACCAGCGTTTAAAATTTAAATAATGCTGCTCTGCTAAAATTTCGGTAGGTGCCATTAAAGCAACTTGCCAATCTGCTTCCAATGCGTGACAGGCTGCAACTGCTGCAACTAAAGTTTTTCCAGCACCTACATCACCTTGTACCAAACGCAGCATAGGTTGATGTTGTTTTAAGTCGTTTAAAATTTCTTTTGATACACGTTTTTGTGCGTTGGTCATTTGAAAAGGTAAAGCTTCTAGCAGTTTTTTTGCAAGCACTTTACTACTCGGAAAAGCAGGTGAAGCAATTTGGCGAATATAAGCACGTCGAGTGAGAAGACTAATTTGATGTGCGACCAGCTCTTCAAAAATAAGACGTTGCTGCGCAGGATGAGAGCCTTGAGCCAATTGGATCATATTGGCATCAACTGGCGGCTCATGAATGTAATGTAAAGCTTCTTGGAGTGCATACCCATTTGTATATTGTTTAGGGAGTAACTCGGGTAAAGCATCACTATGATGCTTCAACGCTTGTTTAACATATTCGCGTAATTTAGCTTGTGTTAGTCCATCGGTACTTGGATAAATTGCAGTGAGCTGCGTTTTTGGTAGTGGTGTATGTTCATTAATAAGTTGAATTTCTGGATGATAAAGCTCAAGCCCTCGTGCACCTACGCGAACTTCACCAAAAATACGTAAACGGTTACCAGGTTTTATTTTGTCGGTTAAATTTTTATAAATATGATAAAAGCGTAAAGTCACCTTACCAAATTCATCTTGTATTAATGCGGCCATAGATTTACGTTTACCTGGAGGGAAATCAACAGATTTGACTTCACCCTCGAGTAAATAACTACGACCAACCACCAATTGATTCATAGGAATAATGGTACTGCGATCTTCATAATCACGGGGCAGATGAAACAGCAAATCATCTGTGGTAAAAATATTTAGTTTTTCGAGTAGGGCTGCTGAAGCCGATCCAACGCCTTGTAACTGATGGACTGAAGTCATGTCCCCTCAACGAGTTCTCTATGCATATATTATTTATCGGTTATGGTAAAACATCTCAGCGTGTTGCTAAACAACTATTTGAGAAAGGACATCAAATTACCACAATTAGCCGTAGTGAAAAGACAGACCCTTATGGGACACATCTCGTACAGGATATTTTTACGCTCGATTTAAGCGAAATTGCACCTGTAGATGTAGTGTATATTTTACTTTCTCCAGACGATAGTACTGTTGAAGGTTATCAGCATACTTATGTGGATAGTATTGAGCCTATTCGTCAGGCTTTAAAATCGCATCCGGTTAAAAGATTAATTGTGGTGTCATCTACGCGGGTATATGGTGAAAATTCTGGTGAAACAATTGATGACCATAGTGAGATTCACCCAAATGATGCCCAAGGGCATATCTTGCACAATATGGAATTGCTATGGCAAAAGTATTTTCCGTCACAGTGCGTGATTGTGCGTCCTACAGGGATTTATGGGGCTTCTATTGATCGTCTAAAACGAATGGCTGAGCACACGCAAACCTATCCAAATATTCACTATAGTAACCGTATTCATATTGATGATTTAGCAAGGTTTTTGGCATTTTTAGCTGATTTTGAAAAACCCCATAAAAGCTATCTTGTTGCTAATAATGCACCTGTACCTTTGCATGAAGTCTTACTGTGGTTTCAAAGTCAGTTAGATTTACCACTGCTTACCTTAGATTCAGCTCATGTGTCAGGCAAAAAAATTTATGCGAAACATCTGTTTGAGACGGGTTTTCAACTTGAGCATCCAATTTGCTTTAATGACTATTTATTATGTTTAAATGCTCATGGTACAAATTAAAATTTAGACTAAACTTTAAATAACAACAGAAATACCTGATGAGGCAGTTAAATTGCCGATAAAGATAAAAAGGTTAAAAGTGAAAAAATTTTGTTTAGCTCTCTTTTTGAGTGTAACGTCAGTTACGAGTTGGGCTGGGGATCAGGTGTGGTGTGCATATGATCCAGCGGGTACCCAAGGGGATATTACGCGCCGACTAAATGACATTCGTCTATATGCTCAGCAATATCAAGTCAAATTCAAAGTCGTTAGTTATCAAAAAGAGCAGCAAGCCATTCAAGCCTTTGATGAGGGTAAATGCTCAGGCTTAGCAGCCAGTAACTTTAATACTTATCAGTATAATCATTTTATGGGCAGTACCTCAGGTATTGGTCTTATACCCAATAACCGGACTGCACGAAATCTATTGCAGCTTTTAAATCACCCTACAATTGAGAAAAGATTAATTAATAAAGACTATGAAGCAGTCGGCATGATTCCGGTTGGTACTGCAAATATGGTCATGAAAACCAAAAAAATATCAAAAGTGGCACAGCTTAGAGGTCAACGAATTGGAGTTCTGGCCAATAATCCGCCACAACAAGCTTTGGTGAGAAGTGTAGGTGCGCAGCCGGTATATGTTGATTTATCGAATGCGATTGCGCAGTTTCAACAAAATAAAATCGATATTATGCCAGCGCCTGTTTATGGTCTTTTGCCTTATAACCTACAGAAAGATTTTGGGCCAGATACTCAGGTGATTAATTTTCCTTTGGCGTATTTCGGGGTAAATATAATTATTAAACCGCAAGCTTATCCAGCCAACTTTGGACGAAAAATTCGGGCTTGGTTTGTCCAAAATAGTCAATTATTAACGAATCGAGCTATACAATGGGAAAACCATTTACCAGCCTATTATTGGGTTGACGTTTCTTTTTACGAAAAGCAGAGCTATGACATTATGGTGGCAAAAATACGCAATCAATATGTCCGCTCCGGTTATTACGATGCCTACTTTGTGGAGCTAATGAAACGCTTACGTTGTATTGATGATCCGCGTTACTTTGAATGTCCAATGAGTAGATAAAATAAAAGGCAACTTAAGTTACCTTTTATTTTGCATGAAGATTTTAAGCTTTTTTACGTTTTAAACGGCGTTTAGCTTGCTGAGAAGCCATTGCTTCAAGAGCTTCTTTTAACTCTTCATCAGTAAAGGTTGTGATGTGTTGCAACATTTGTAATGTCACTTCATCAAGCACCAACTGTGCGCCTGCTGCCATTTGACGGAAATTATCGTCAAACTCGATTTGGCCTTGGTCATTCGTTCGAATGTAGTTTTGTTGAGTTAAAACTTTGATAAAGCTTTGGAACAATGCTTTGTCAAAGAATTCAGGAGAGTTAAATTCATAAAGAACTGATAAACGTTGGCCTAATAAATGACTTAATTCTTCAACTTGTTTTGCTGAAATATTGCCTGAACCACGCTGAGTGATTAAAGCTAAAGTCATGTAATAACGTTCAAGGCTTTGTTTAACAGGTGTTGCTAATACAACAAGCTGATTATGCTCTTCAGTATTTGGTGCAGAGCTAATTAAATTGCCTTCGTCATCTTGTTGAATAAGATTTGATTGAACCAATGCATCTGCATATTGCTCAATCTGTTCTTTAAGTTCGCTACTTTTCCATTTAAGGAATAGTTCGGCTTTTAAGAATGGATAAAGTGTATAGATAACATTGCTTAAATCAGCACGGCTAATTTTCCCGTTATGTTCAACAAGAGATGCAATCAATGAAGGTAAAACGAATGCATGCAAAATGTTATTGCGGAAATAGGTGAGGAGAACCGCTTGGTTATCTTCAATCGCAATAATGTCACCAAGGGCATGCTGTACGCGCTTAATCAATTTAAGCTTTAAGCCATAAGCAATAATTTCCTTACCAGATAGCGGCGTCACTTCTGTGCGCTGATCGTAAGGGAAATTTGATGCTAAATTGCGGTAAGCTTCAAGCTGCTTAATACAGATTTCTTCATCAAGCGTATGCTTTGGTGTTGCAAGCAAAATAATTGAGAGTAAAGAAACCGGATTAATCACTACCGCACGGTTAATATTTTCTAAAATCGCATTTGCAGAACTGTTTACTGCTTCTGAAACAGCAGGTGGCACTGGGTCATCGTTCTTTTCAATATAAACGTTCTCAGCATTATGCTGTTTAAGCAAGTCATCTAGAAAAACAGGTTCACCAAAGTTAACGTGTACTTTACCGAAAATACGTTCAATTTTTCGGAGTGTTTTTAAAATACCAAAAATAGACTCGGCTTCTTTTGGCTTACCTTGCATTTCGCCTACATAGGTTGAACCTTCCATAAGGCGCTCATAACCAATGTAAGTTGGCACAAATACAATCGGCTTGGCACGGCCACGTAAATGACTATGGACTGTCATTGCGAGCATGCCGGTTTTCGGGGGTAATAAGCGGCCTGTACGCGAACGTCCACCTTCAATAAAGTATTCAAGTGGTGTGTTGCGAGAAAGAATACTATATAAATATTCTTTAAATACAGAAGTATAAAGGCCATTACCACGGAAAGAGCGGCGAATAAAGAAGGCACCGCCTCCACGTAAAAGCTGACCAACGAAAGGTAAGTTTAGGTTGTCGCCTGCAGCAATATACGGAACCATCAAGCCACGTTTATAAATCACATAAGACAGTAGTAAGTAGTCAATGTGGCTACGGTGACATGGTGTGTAAACAATTTCATAGTCTTTTGCAAGCTCTCGGACAGTACTGAAGTTATGAACTTCTACGCCGTCATAAAGCTGAGTCCATAGACGTGTTAACGCCAAATCTGCAAAACGTACTGCTGAGTGAGAATAATCAGATACGATTTCATTCACATAACCAATCGCACGACGCTCTGCTTCAAGCATGCTGATTTTACCGCGAATACTTTCGCGTCGAATGGCTTCTTGAACATCACGAGACTTTAATACCGACTGCATGACATTGCGGCGGTCTGATAAGTCTGGACCTAAAACAACTTCACGTTGGCGATCAAGGTAGTCATTTAAAGTGCTAACAATATAAGTTGCTGGCGAAAGGTTTGGATAATGCTTCTGAGCATATTCAACGAGGTCACGTAAAGACTGTGGTTCATGGAATTCCAAATAAGATTGGCGACCATGCAAACCAATATTTACAAGCTGTTTAACTGTACTTGGTGTTGCCCATGTATCTGAGAATAACAACTTAAACCAAGAGTCTTCTTTATCTGGAGAACGGCCCCATAAAACGGTTACCGGAACCAGTTCTATGTCGAGTTCAGGATTTGCTTGTAAAACTTCGATCAGTTTAATTAAACGTGGCGGAAAAGCGTGAGGAGGGGGATTCAGTAGGTTATTTTCATCATTGTGTTGTAAAAATAAAACTGAAGCTTTTTCCTGATGAGTACCGATGACTAATGGATCTAGCGCTGGCTTTAAATTTAAGCGGCGTGTTTCCCCATCCACCACTAAAGCATTACTGCGAGAATGGTTTTGCAAGACATAGCACACTACTTTTTGGCGCTCGGTCTTCGCTTCTGTTTCTGTTGTTGCTGATACTGGTTCAGTAGGAACTTCCCCAAGAACATGTGGTGTTACCACGAGGTCAAGTAGTTTACTCGAAAGCCGACGATACATTTGACCAAACCCACTCTTGGACATAAGAACTCCTACTTCTTAAAGACAAATCCCGGCACCAAAGGCAGAGGGTAAATATTTTGCGGTATTTATTAAAAAAAACAATATGCTATTTTCTGATAAATTATAATTCTTTTGGCATTTTTTATCGTTAAAAATCGTATTTTTAGCTGTTTTAAGGGCAATGTTTGTCAGAAGTTGACTGATTGTTCCATGTACAAATAGTTTTTTATGGCACAATAGATTCTACACATCTGTCCTTTAATACCAATTTTGCCTGCAATATGAAGGTATCTCTCATGAATGCGTTAACCCAAGAACTGGTTGAGCTGCTCACTTTAGAAAAGCTTGAAGAAAATATTTACCGTGGAATTAGCCGTAATTTGGTCGGTAAACGTGTTTTTGGAGGTCAGGTTCTCGGTCAAGCATTACGTGCTGCTTCTTACACAACTGATCGTCCTGCGCATTCTCTGCATGCCTACTTTTTATATGGTGGTGATATTAATGCTCCAATCATCTATGAAGTAGATCGTTTACGTGATGGCAAAAGCTTTGTCAGCCGTCAAGTTCGGGCAATTCAGCATGGACGAGTTATTTTCTCGGCAATGGTGTCTTTTGCTAACCCTGAAGAAGGCTTGAACTATCAGCATCCAGAACCAGATTACCCAGCTCCTGAAGCGCTAAAATCGGAAAGTGAGTTGAAAGAAGGTATCCTGAATTTTGTACCGGAAAATGTTCGTGCAAGTTTTATGCGTGAGCGTCATGTTGAAATCCGTCCGATTGATCCAGTCAATCCGTTTCAACCACAACCGGAAGCGCCTTTCAATGCGCACTATATCCGTACCCATGACCGTATTCCAAAACAGCTAGATGATATTTCATTGCATCAAGCAATTGTAGCGTTTTACTCAGACTTTACTTTGATGACAACAGCTTTAAGACCACATGGCTTAAGTTATATTTCTCCGAGTTTGCAATGTGCCAGTATTGATCATGCGATTTATTTCCATCGCCCACTTCGTGCTGATGAATGGATGCTCTATGACATGGAAGCTACAGTTAGTGCGGCTTCTCGCGGTTTAAACTTTGGCCGTATGTGGCAAAATGGCCAACTCGTATGTAGTACGGTGCAAGAGGGTTTGATGCGTTTACGGGAAATTGAAACTCAATAAATAACGATGAGCCATCTGAAAAGATGGCTTTTTTATTTTTAATTGAAACGATGTGACAAAAAATTGCTCGAATGAAAAGCAAGCTCATGTCATATTTACAAAAGGATTGCCTACTGAAAAAAATAATGTTGATATGAACTTAAATACACAAATTCTGATTGCTGCCATTTTAGGTTTAGCCTTTGGCTTCCTACTTACCATGTATCCGGACACTGCTTTTGTAAAGCACAGTTTATATGGATTAGGCATATTAAGTAGTGTTTTTATTGGGCTACTTAAAATGTTGTTGGTGCCATTAATTTTTAGCTCCATTGTGGTTGGAGTTTCAAATTTGCAGGCAGGTGGACAATTAGGCCCAGTTTGGAAAATCACATTCTTGTGTTGTATCACCACCACCACCTTGGCCTTAATTTTAGGTATTAGCTGTGCTCATTTGTTTGAGGTCGGGCGAGGTGTAGATATTTCAATTTTTCAGGCATCTATGCAAAGCTATCAAACACCAGATAGTTTAAACCCGGCAACTTTCTTCACTAATTTTATTCAAAATACTTTAATTAACCCATTTAAAGCTTTTAGTGACGGGAATGTTTTAGCTGTCGTCGTGTTTGCTCTATTTGTGGGTGTTGCTTTAGTTCATGGTGGCGAACGTTTTAAAAGTATTCGGGTATTGAGTCATCAGTTTTTTGAAATGATGATGATGTTAGTAGGTTGGGTAATGAAATTGGCGCCGTTAGGTATTTTTGCCTTACTCGCTAAATTAATGGCCACCGAAGACATTTCAGTATTAAGCCGATTGGCGGAATTTGCTGCTGTGGTAACAGGTACTACTATTTTTCATGGCGCTGTTGTTTTACCGCTACTGCTTTGGATTTTTGGTCGTATGAGTCCTTGGACTTTCTTCAAAGGCACACGTACAGCTTTAATTACCGCATTTGCAACGAGCTCTAGCTCTGCCACTATGCCGCTGAGTATGAAATGCGCACAGGAAAACTTAGGTGTTCGTCCTCAAACTGCAGGTTTTGTGATTCCGTTGGGTACACAGCTCAACATGGATGGTACAGCTTTATATGAAGCTGCTGCCGCGCTCTTCGTGGCAAATCTAGTTGGACTAGACTTAAACCTGACACAACAAATTGTAGTGTGCCTAACCGCAATGATCGCATCACTTGGAGCACCAGGAATTCCAAGTGCGGGTATGGTTACCATGATTATGGTATTACAGTCTGTGGGTTTACCTGCCGAAGCAATTGCGATTTTACTTCCAATCGATCGTTTACTCGATACGGTAAGAACGGTTGTAAATGTGCAGGGAGATATGATGATTAGTGTGGTAGTAGATCGATATACCAAAGATAAAGATATTAGTATCTAATCTCTAAATAAAAAAGCAGGATTTATATCCTGCTTTTTTTATTTTAAGCTGCTTGTAATTCAGCTCTTTTGGCTGCTGGCGACTGCGATAAATAACTTACCGCATCTTCAGTGCTGCCTTCTTTAACTGGATCATACCACGGCATGAGGTAGTCAATTTGCTGAGCAATAAGCCAGATTGGGTTTGGTAAAACCTGATTATCTTTTCGGCTAATTTTATACCATTCTAGAGCAACCCAAGCTGGGAAAAATCTTGATTTGGCAGCATCAGCAAAACGTGGATCTTGCTTCATAATATGTGCGGCGCCGTCTACCCATAGCCCTAACACAAGCACAATCACCGCAAGACTTAAATAATAGCGCGGGATATAACCACCTCCTAAATGGCGATATAAATCGAAAGCAACCGTGCGGTGTTCAATTTCTTCTGAACCATGCCATTTTACCAAGTCTACCATTTCTGGATCTGCGCCTAACTCTTCCCAGCGTTTGTTATAAAGCGCATATTTACCTAGAACACATGTCATGTGCTCAACTGTCGCGATAACACCTAAACGAAATAAATCCCATTGCTCTTGCAGGAATTGCGGAACTTCTTTGTCAAAAGGCTTATCTGCCAAAGCAGTAGTAAATAGATAATTCATAATGTCCAGATTTCTCTGGATATCAATATTGCGTGCACTTAAATATTCTTTATTGGCAGAAGTGTGTGCGTTTGCATGCATTGCTTCTTGGCGAATAAATGCTTGTACATCCTGTTTAAGTTTTTCATCAGTAATACGCGGTAAAACCTTGTTATAGAGTCGGCAGAACCAGAACTCTCCAGCAGGCAAGATATTGTTAATTTCATTAATAAAATAACTTGCAAACGGTTGGTTTGGAATCCAGTCTATAGGGGTATCTTTCCAGTCAAATTTTACCTTGCGTGGAAGAATCTTATAATCAATAGAAGAACCTAAAGCCTTATTCTTCAAAAAAGATAGCAATTTCATCATTTAGTCCTGATTTTTAACTCGATGAAGTTATGATGAGTATAAAAAAAGCCCCTACATTTGTGTTTAGCAATAGGGGCCAATTGAATATAAATTTAATGAAGAAATTGTATCTGTTTTGACGATTTACTCTTCTGCATCCTCATCGCTTGCTTCTGGGATTGCATCAACGTCAAATTCTGGCTGTTGTTCAAGCGTAAAGTGCAGACGTCCAGCCATCACACTTGCTAGCTCTTCTAAACCTAGTTTGTTTAATGAAGAAAAAAGCTGAATCGAGAAATCAAGCTTCATTTTTTTCAGTTGCTGTTTAACTTCGAGCAAGACTTTGTTCGCTGGACCGCGGTTCAGTTTATCTGCTTTGGTTAAAAGAATATGAACAAATAAATGGCGTGAATAAGCCCACTCTAGCATCATCATGTCAAAGTGCTGTAAAGGGTGGCGAATATCCATGAGTAAAACCAAACCTTGTAAGCTTTTACGATGGATTAGATAGTTTTCTAATTCTTTTTGCCATACACGTTTCATTTCTTCTGGTACGGCTGCATAACCATAACCAGGAAGGTCAACTAAGCGTTGATCTGGATTACCTAGGCTGAAAAAGTTAATCATTTGCGTACGCCCAGGTTTTTTGGAGGCACGTGCAAGCTGTTTCTGGTTTGTTAATGCATTAATTGCGCTAGATTTTCCTGCATTTGAACGTCCGGCAAACGCAATCTCGTAGCCACTATCTTCAACACATAGTGCCAATTTCGGAGCACTCATTAAAAATTCAGCTTGGCGTAACCAGTTTAGAGATTGCACAGCATAGGCTGTAATCGCTGGATCCGGTTTCTTTTCATAACTGATCTTTTGCTTGGGTGCGAGTCTGGCTTTGGTGTCTTTCGATTTTTCACTACGACGCATAAAAAATAACTTTTTAAATGAGAGGGCTCGCGCCTAGTATAAAGGAGCTTGGTTATTCTTGCTAATTTTCAGTAAGCTTGCTTAAAAAGATAAATAGAATTACGGGCTCTAGAGTTGTAAAAAGGCGATAGGGGAATGATCTGAAGCGGATTTTGGCTGTTGTAAAACTTCACCTAACGTATATTGATCTAAACTTTGATAAAAGCTTTCCAAAGCTTGATCAAGAATACCTTTCAAACCGCAATGGGAGCGTAAAACACAAGGCGGTGTATTGCATTCAACAATTTGGTGGTCACCTTGTAAAATTCGGACAATTGTTCCAAGTTTTAAATCTAAAGCTTTTGGATTTAATCGAATTCCACCACCTTTGCCGCGAATGGTAATAATCCACTCTTGTTTACCCATAAAATGGACAACCTTCACAAGATGATTTTGCGAAACATATAAATCTTGAGCGATTTCTGCAATCGTGTACGGCGCATCACTTGGACGAGCGACATACATTAATATTCGCAAAGCATAATCGGTAAATTTATTAAGTTGCATGATCACCAAAAACTAAAGGTTAAGAGGTTGATCATCTTAGCCTGAAAGTCTAAAGAATAAAACTTTCAGGCCAGAGCTTTTTAAGTTACAGCGTTAAAGGAGCTGAAACTTGTACTTGATCACCAACTCTATAGTGCTCAAGCAAAATGTTTGAAACAGAGAACTCTGTATGGTTTTCTTCTGGTTGAACATCAAAATGATAAGTATTGTCCTCTTGAGCCTCTGTGAACTTAAATGCTTTTGGTTGTTCAAGCTGCTGGTTAGGTACTTGAACTTTTACAGAAATAAAAGCATTTGCTGGGCTGGTGAGTACATCTTCATGATCAGTTGCCTTTAAAGTAAAGCGTTTGCCAGACTCAAGTGGGTCAATTTGCGTAATTTCAAATGAACGCCAGCCAGCCCATCCACCTTTCAAGCTTTCAAGTTGTTCATATTTTTGTTTTTCAACACCAATTAAGATATCTGCCAACTGTAAGTAAGCTTGTTTCCACGCTTCAATGAGTTCTGATTCAAATGGAACATTTAAAACTTCACTAATTGAATGAAGCAAGTTGTCGCCCACAATTGCATATTGATCTGGTTGAATATCTAAGCTCACGTGTTTAGTGGTAATACGTTCAACCGCTTTGGCAAGCACCGTAGGATTCTCAATATTTTCAGCATACGCGAGTACAGCTGCTGCAAGAGCACGAGGTTGGCGCAGGCTGGTCTGATCATCAAGATTAAAAACATTTTTTAATTCTGGGTTGTTATTCAACATACGCTTATAGAAGTATGTAGTTAGAGTAACACCATGTTCACGCAATACAGGTACAGTAGATTTAACGAGTTCAATTTGTTGTGGAGTCATGGCTAGACCTTAATTATCTGGCTATATAAGATGTATTTAAAATACATCTTTAAAATAATTGTAGCAATAGCTTTTTAATAAAAACCTTAAAAAATTTAAGGGATATAAAATCCCCTAAATTAATATACTGATTTAAAAATAAATTTTATTTTCCAAATAATGAGCCGAGTAGCCCCCGTACTAATTTTTGGCCAGTACTACCACCTAAGCTGCGAGCAGCACTTTTTGCAAAAGTTCCGACAATATCTTGAGTAAGTTTAGCTCTTTCACGCGCCGCACGTTCCTCTTCTTTTTGCTGTTCACGTGCTAGACGCTCTTGTTCTTTGGCTTGTTGTTTCGCTAAGGTTTCCTGTTCTTTCGCTTGCTGTTTTGCGAGTTCTGCATCTTGTTTTTGCTGTTCCCGTTCAGCCACTTTGTTTTGGAGCATTTCATAGGCACTATCACGATCTACAGCTTGTTCATAAACCCCGGCAATAATACTTTGCGAAATTAAGGTCTGACGCTCTTCTGGAGTGATAGGCGTAAATGAAGAGTAAGGAGGCATAACCCAACCACGTTCTACAATTTGAGGTGTACCTTGTTCATCTAGACAACTAATCAGTGCTTCACCTACACCGAGCTCGGTAATTGCTTCATCTACTTTAAAATCGGGATTAGAGCGGAATGTGTCTGCTGCTGTTTTTACTGCTTTTTGATCTTTAGGAGTAAAGGCACGTAAAGCATGTTGTACACGGTTGCCGAGTTGCCCTAAAACACTTTCTGGTAAGTCGAGCGGGTTTTGGGTAATAAAATAAATTCCCACACCTTTAGAACGAATTAAACGTACAACTTGTTCAATTTTTTCTTGTAAAGCTTGACTGGCGTTGTCGAATAACAGGTGGGCTTCATCAAAGAAAAACACGAGTTTAGGTTTATCCATATCACCAACTTCTGGAAGCTGTTCAAATAATTCTGAAAGCATCCATAACAGGAAAGTAGCATATAGCTTAGGTGTATTCATGAGCTTGTCAGCCGCAAGAATATTGATATAACCATGCCCATTTGCGTCGGTTTGTATAAAGTCCAGAATATTTAAAGCTGGTTCTCCAAAAAACTGCTCTCCACCTTGGTCGGCAAGAGCAAGAAGATTGCGTTGAATAGCGCCTAAGCTGGCTGGAGATAAGTTGCCATATTCGGCTTTAAACTCAGCTGCATGTTCACTTACAAAAGTGATCATGGCTTTTAAATCTTTAAAGTCGACCAGAAGTAATCCTTGGTCGTCTGCAATACGGAATACGGCAGATAAAACACCTTCTTGGGTGTCATTTAAGTTGAGTATACGTGCTAATAAAATTGGTCCAATTTCAGAAATAGTGGTTCGAATAGGGTGGCCTTGCTGACCAAATAAATCCCAGAAAACAACTGGATTGGCTGCAAATGGAACACTGTCGATCTGTAAAAGCTTTAAGCGTTCATTAAATTTATCCGAAGCTTCACCAGCTTTTGCGAGGCTTGAAACATCACCTTTTGCGTCGGCAAGAAAGACGGGAACGCCGATTCGAGAAAAACTCTCTGCGAGCACCTTTAGGGTGACTGTTTTACCTGTACCGGTCGCACCTGCAATCAGGCCGTGCCGGTTGGCAAATTGGGAAAGTAAAACAATTTCTTTTGATGTGTCGTTAATATTTTTTGCAATAACAATCGGTGTACCCATATATTTTTATCCCTTAGTGTGAGCCACTATTGATGTTGTCGTTTTACATTTGTTTCAGAGCATTTTCGATATCTTGAATTAAATCTTGTGGATCTTCTAGCCCTATACAGAAGCGAACCAACAAACCTTGTTGTAAATGTGTATTTTCAAGTTTTCTCATCATTTTTAAATCATAAAGCATGACGAGACTCACAGGTCCTCCCCAACTAAAACCAAGTTTGAATAGCTTAAGAGCATCACAAAAACGGCGTACTGCTGAAATATCATAATCAGATTTGAATACAACACTCACTAAGCCTGCACTTTTACCTGTTGAGCAAATTTCTTGCCAGTATTGATGACCAGGTGCAGCTTTATCGCTTGGATGTAGAACTTGTGCAAACTGAGATTGTTCTTTTAACCATGTCAGTAGGGTTTTAGCATTATTTGATTGTTGCTCATACCTTAATGACATATGCGCAAGACTGCGTTGAATTTGGGCGGTATCATCACCAGATACCGAAATCCCTAAAATGGCATGCATTCGGAACAAACGGTGATGTAACTTCTCATCACGAGTTACCACACTTCCCATTAAAATATCGCCACCACCACTTGGATATTTGGTAAGCGCATGAATGGTTAAATCCACTGATAAATGCTCATCGGAAAAATCAAAAGCATTAAAGGCGAGGCCAGCTCCCCAAGTATTATCTAGTGCAGTTAAAACGCCATGTGCTTTTGCTTTTTTTACTAGCGCTTTGAGATCTGGAAATTCAAGAGTGACAGAACCTGCTGCTTCTAACCATAGCAACTTGGTTTTATCAGAAGGCTGGAAACTTGAGACATCGATCGGGTTATAAACTTGAACATTAATTCCATATTGATCTTTTAAGTAGTTTAGGTGTTCCAGATTCGGACCATATATATTGTCTGGCACCCAAACTTCATCACCTGTTGCTAACACAGCAGAATTTACGAGATTAATCGCAGATAACCCGCTTGGAGCAAGTAGGCAGTATAAACCACCCTCAATTTGAGCAATATTGTCGCCTAGTGTAAATGTCGTAGGCGTACCGTGGGTGCCATAACTAAAGTCATAAGGATCGGTCCAGTGACGGTCAAAAAGGTGCGAAGTTGATTTAAAAATAATAGTTGATGCACGAAATAAGGGAGGTTGCACGGTTTCAATAAATTGAGGTGCTTTTCGTGGTGCATGAATGAGTTGGGTTTGGAAATTGTTATGCTTTTTCATGGGGCGCTATACTTTACATAATGAGATTAGATTAAGAGAAAACTTACTTAACTGCTAGATTTTTGATTATTTCTAAGATGTTTCGTTACTAGTGTAACATTCACTAAAACTTGGCTTTATTTTTGCAAAGATCAAACCAACATTCTAACAACAATAGGTTTAAGCGCATGAAGTCGCATTTACGTGTTCACTATTTTCAACATATTGCTGGCGAAGGTTTTGGAAGCTGCTATTCATTCTTAAAAGCACACCATGCAACGATAACAGCTACAGAGTTTTTTGCACTTCCAGTTGATCTCCCTTTGGAAATAGAAGCATTGCCACACATTGAAGATGTGGATTTGCTACTTATTATGGGGGGAACCATGAGTGTAAATGATGAGGCAAATTATCCATGGTTAAAAATAGAAAAAAGATGGATACGTCGTTATTTGGCGGCGGGAAAGCCTGCGATAGGACTTTGTCTCGGAGGGCAACTTATTGCCAATGCACTAGGAGCCGCCGTTAGTAGAAACCGTTATCAAGAATTGGGATGGTCGACCGTACAAAGGGTGCCGAATTTACCTAAAGAAAGCTTTTTATTACCAGAAAAAATAAATGTAATGCAGTGGCATAGTGAAACTTTTGAGATTCCTAAAGGTGCGATTCATTTAGCAGAGAACTCAGTTTGTCGTAACCAGATGTACCAAATTGGTTCAAATGTTCTTGGTTTTCAATTTCATCCAGAAATGACACCGAAGGTATTAAATCTTCTTTTAGAGAACGAACAAGAGCTTTCTATTTTTAAAGGTGAGTATGTTCAATCTTTAGATGAACTACATCATTGCGACATCCAAAAGTTTGAACAAGGCAATCAACTTTTAAACAGGGCAATAGAGTTCGTGGTCAATCAATAAAAAATATAGAGTTGATGAGAAAAAGGATGAATTGAGCAGAAAATAGAAAAAGAGAATTGCATAAGACTTAAACAATCGTTATAATGAGCGACCCTCAAGAAGAGGGCATTTACTGCGAAGAAAGTAGTAAATGTGCATTACAGTCGTGGCATCGATCACGACCTTGGTGATTATCACTGCCTTTGACACTTACCAGATAGGTGAGATGCGTCAAAGGTGATTCTTTATATATTTGGCTTGGAGTTTACTGGTATGTCTAACCAGAGAATTCGTATCCGTCTTAAGTCTTTTGATCATCGTCTGATTGATCAATCTGCTCAAGAGATCGTAGAAACCGCTAAGCGTACCGGCGCACAAGTGTGTGGTCCAATTCCGATGCCTACTCGCATCGAACGCTTCAACGTTCTTACTTCACCGCACGTTAACAAAGATGCGCGTGACCAGTACGAAATTCGCACCTACAAACGTTTGATCGACATCGTTCAACCTACAGATAAAACTGTTGATGCATTGATGAAGTTAGATCTTGCAGCTGGTGTTGATGTTCAGATCGCTTTGGGTTAAGGCTTTCGGTTAATTAACGATTAGTTAATTAGGCCGCTTTTTTAGAGGTTTATGCACATGGCTATTGGTTTAGTCGGTCGCAAATGTGGTATGACTCGCATCTTTACAGATGCTGGTGTTTCTGTACCTGTTACAGTCATCGAAGTCGATCCAAACCGCATTACGCAAATCAAAACACTTGAAACTGATGGTTATCAAGCTGTTCAAGTAACTACTGGTGAACGTCGCGAGTCTCGCGTAACTAACGCTCAAAAAGGTCACTTCGCTAAAGCGGGTGTTGCTGCTGGTCGTTTAGTTAAAGAGTTTCGTGTTACTGAAGCTGAGCTTGAAGGCCGTGAAGTTGGCGGTACTATTGGCGTTGATTTGTTCACAGTTGGTCAAATTGTTGACGTAACTGGTCAATCAAAAGGTAAAGGTTTCCAAGGTGGTGTTAAACGTTGGAATTTCCGTACCCAAGATGCTACTCACGGTAACTCTGTTTCTCACCGTGTTTTAGGTTCTACAGGTCAAAACCAAACTCCTGGACGCGTGTTCAAAGGCAAAAAAATGGCTGGTCACTTAGGTGATGAACGCGTAACAGTACAAGGTCTTGAAATCGTATCTGTTGACACTGAACGTTCAGTTTTGGTTGTTAAGGGTGCAATTCCTGGTGCAACTGGCGGTGACGTTATTGTACGTCCTACCATCAAGGCCTGAGGGGAAATACCGTGAATTTAAAAACTGTTTCCGGCTCTGCTGTTGAATTGTCTGAAGTAGCTTTCGGACGTGAATTTAACGAAGCTCTTGTACACCAAGTTGTTACTGCTTACTTAGCAGGTGGTCGTCAAGGTACTCGTGCTCACAAATCACGTGCAGACGTTTCTGGCGGTGGTAAAAAACCATTCCGTCAAAAAGGTACTGGTCGCGCTCGTGCGGGTTCTATTCGTAGCCCAATCTGGGTTGGTGGTGGTAAAACTTTTGCTGCTCGTCCACAAGATTGGTCTCAAAAAGTAAACCGTAAAATGTATCGCGGTGCAATGCAATGTATCTTAGCTGAACTTGTTCGCCAAGATCGCCTTGTTTTAGTTGAAGAGTTCGCTGTTGCTGCTCCAAAAACTAAAGAATTGCTTGCAAAACTTAACGATTTAAATGCAGCTCGTGCTTTGATCGTTACAGATGCTGTAGATGAGAACTTATATCTTGCAGCGCGCAACCTTCCACACGTTGATGTGGTAGATGCAACTGCAATCGATCCTGTAAGCTTGATCGCGTTTGATAAAGTTGTGATGTCTGTAGCTGCTGCTAAGAAAATTGAGGTAGAACTCGGATGAACAACGAACGTATCTATCAAGTCCTAAAAGGACCAGTCTTCTCAGAAAAGGCACAAGTTTTAGGTGATACTGCTGGTGTTCAAGTATTTAAAGTAGATATCAACGCTACTAAACTTGAAATCAAAAAAGCAGTTGAAAAACTTTTTGGTGTAGAAGTTGTTAAAGTTAACACAACTATTACTAAAGGTAAGACTAAGCGCTTTGGTCGTACATTAGGACGTCGTTCTGATGTTAAAAAAGCATACGTCACCCTGAAAGCCGGCCAAGATGTTGAAATGGCTGACTTGGGCGATACCGCTGAAAGCGCAGCGGAATAAGGACGAAAATTATGCCGATTCAAAAATGTAAGCCAACGTCTCCAGGACGTCGCTTTGTAGAGAAAGTGGTTCATGACCATCTTCACAAAGGCGCGCCTTATGCACCGTTGGTAGAAGCAAAAAAACGTACTGGTGGTCGTAATAACAACGGTCACATTACTACTCGTCACGTTGGTGGTGGTCATAAGCAACATTACCGTATCGTTGACTTCAAACGTAACAAAGATGGCGTACCTGCTGTTGTAGAACGTATTGAATACGATCCAAACCGTACAGCGCATATTGCATTATTGAAATATGCTGACGGTGAGCGTCGTTATATCATTGCGCCTAAAGGCTTACGTGCTGGTGATAAAGTACAATCTGGTAACGATGCTCCAATTCGTCCAGGTAACTGTTTACCACTTCGTAACATGCCAATCGGTTCTACACTTCATAACGTTGAACTTAAAATCGGTAAAGGTGCTCAATTAGCACGTTCTGCTGGTGCTTCTGTTCAATTGTTGGGTCGTGATGGTTCTTACGCAATCATTCGTCTTCGTTCAGGCGAAATGCGTAAAGTACACGTTGAATGCCGCGCTGTAATTGGTGAAGTTTCTAACCAAGAAAACAACCTTCGCTCATTAGGTAAAGCTGGTGCTGCACGCTGGCGTGGTGTTCGTCCTACCGTACGTGGTATGGCGATGAACCCGATTGATCACCCACACGGTGGTGGTGAAGGGCGTAACAAAGGTATTCAACCTGTAAGCCCATGGGGTCAAAAAGCTAAAGGGTACAAGACACGTACCAACAAGCGTACGACTAAGATGATTATTCGCGACCGTCGCGTCAAGTAAAGGAATCTGACTAATGCCTCGTTCTCTGAAAAAAGGCCCATTCGTCGATGCGCACTTGTTCGCTAAGGTTGAAGCGGCTGTTGCTAGTAACTCTCGCAAGCCGATCAAAACTTGGTCTCGTCGTTCGATGATCCTTCCAGACTTTGTTGGTTTAACAATTTCTGTTCACAATGGCCGTAACCACGTTCCAGTAATTGTTACTGAGCATATGGTTGGTCATAAACTCGGTGAATTCGCGCCAACTCGTACCTATCGTGGTCACGGTGTTGACAAGAAGTCTAAACGTTAATAGGTGTCATGATGGAAGTAACTGCTAAATTACGCGGTGCCGCTATCTCGGCACAAAAAGCACGTTTGGTTGCGGACTTAATCCGTGGCAAGTCTGTTGCACATGCTTTAAACATCTTGAACTTCAGCAACAAAAAAGCTGCAGTTTTAGTTAAAAAAGCATTGGAATCTGCAATTGCAAACGCTGAACACAATAACAGTTTAGATGTTGACGACCTTAAAGTTTCTACGATTTACGTTGACGAAGGCATGAGCCTTAAACGTATTATGCCACGTGCTAAAGGCCGTGCAGATCGTATTACTAAGCGTACTTGTCACATCACCGTTAAGGTAGGGGTTTGATATGGGTCAGAAGGTTCATCCAATCGGTATCCGCCTAGGTGTTGTGAAACGTCATAACGCTAACTGGTATGCGAATCCGAAACAATACGCTGAATACTTGCTTAAAGATCTTCAAGTTCGTGAGTTTTTAACTAAAAAACTTAAGAATGCGATGGTTAGCAATATTCTTATCGAACGTCCATCAGGTGCTGCTAAAGTAACAATTAGCACAGCTCGTCCTGGTATCGTAATCGGTAAAAAAGGCGAAGACATTGAAAAATTACAGCGCGAACTTACCAACATCATGGGTGTTCCAGCGCAAGTAAGCATCAACGAAATTGATCGCCCAGACTTGGACGCGCGTTTAGTTGCTGAAGCAATCGCTTCTCAATTAGAAAAACGTGTAATGTTCCGTCGTGCTATGAAGCGTGCGGTTCAAAACACTATGCGTGCTGGTGCTAAAGGTATCAAAGTTGAAGTTTCTGGCCGTTTAGGTGGTGCAGAGATCGCTCGTACAGAATGGTATCGTGAAGGTCGTGTACCTTTGCACACTCTTCGTGCGGACATCGACTATGCAACTATGCGTGCTGAAACTACTTACGGTACGATTGGTGTTAAAGTTTGGATTTTCCGTGGTGAGATTTTAGGTGGCATGAAACAAGTCATGAACCCTGCTCCTGCTGAAGAACGTCCAGCTAAACGCGGTCGTGGTCGTGGTGAAGGTCAAGAGCGTCGTGGTCGTCGCGGTGACCGTGCTGCTGACAAGGGAGAATAATCCATGTTGCAACCTAAACGTACCAAATTCCGTAAAGTGCACAAAGGCCGTAACACTGGTCTAGCACATCGTGGTAGTACAGTATCATTTGGTTCGATTGCAATTAAAGCAACTGAGCGTGGTCGTATGACTGCACGTCAGATTGAAGCTGCACGTCGTACCATTAGCCGTCGTATTAAACGTGGTGGTAAAATCTTCATTCGCGTATTCCCGGACAAACCAATTACCGAAAAACCATTAGAAGTTCGTATGGGTAACGGTAAAGGTAACGTGGAATATTGGGTTTGTGAGATCAAACCAGGTAAGATCCTGTACGAAATTGAAGGTGTGAACGAAGACTTGGCACGTGAAGCTTTTGCTTTAGCTGCTGCTAAACTTCCGTTTAAAACCACTATCGTGACTCGGACGGTAATGTAATGAAAACTAAAGATCTACGTGAAAAATCGGTAGAAGAGTTGAAAGCTTTGCTTGATGAGCAACAGCTTAACCAATTCCGTCTTCGTATGGCGAAAGCAACTGGTCAGTTGGGTAAATCGCACGAAGTGCAAGTTGCTCGTAAGACAATTGCTCGTATTAAGACACTCCTTACCGAAAAACAGGGGAACGGACAATGAGTGAAAAAACAGTCCGCACGTTAACCGGCAAAGTAGTAAGCGACAAAATGGACAAATCTATTGTTGTCCTTATCGAACGCCGCGTTCAACACCCGTTGTATGGCAAATCAATTCGCCGTTCAACTAAGTTACACGCTCATGATGAGAACAACGTTGCTAAAATTGGCGATGTTGTAACCATTAAAGAAAGCCGCCCAATTTCTAAAACTAAAGCTTGGACTTTAGTGGAAGTAGTTGAAGCAGCTGCTGAGTAATTCGACGTTCTTGTTGCATCATCGGTCAATTTCGAGTACTCTTTGAGCCTTTCGAAATTGTGACCGGTGATGCTCGGTTTTGGAGTAGGGCAATGATTCAAACCGAAACTATGCTCGACGTAGCAGACAACAGTGGTGCTCGCCGCGTACAATGTATTAAAGTACTTGGTGGTTCACATCGTCGTTATGCTTCTGTTGGCGACATTATTAAAGTTACTGTAAAAGAAGCTATTCCACGCGCACGTGTTAAAAAAGGTGACGTGATGAATGCAGTTGTAGTTCGTACTAAGTTCGGCATTCGTCGTCCAGATGGTTCTGTGATCCGTTTTGATGATAACGCTGCAGTTATTTTGAACAACAACAAAGCTCCGATTGCGACTCGTATCTTCGGACCAGTGACTCGTGAACTTCGTACTGAACAGTTCATGAAAATCATTTCATTGGCTCCTGAAGTTCTATAAGAGGCAATCATGGCTAAGATTAAAAAAGGCGATCAGGTTATCGTGATCGCAGGTAAAGAAAAAGGCAAACAGGGTACTGTTTTGTCTGTTTCTGAAGACCGCGTTAAGGTTGAAGGCCTTAACTTAGTGAAGAAGCATCAAAAGCCGAATCGTGTAACTGGCGCTGAAGGCGGTATCGTTACTCAAGAAGCTTCGCTTCATATCTCAAACGTGGCAATTTTAAATGCTACAACCCAGAAGGCTGACCGTGTTGGTTACCAAGTGATTGATGGCGTGAAAACTCGCGTTTACAAATCAACTGGTGAATCAGTGGCGGTAGCGAAGTAATAGGTTGAAAAGGCAATGGCCAGACTTAAAGCACGTTACAACGACGAACTTAAAGCGAAGTTACAAGAAGAACTTAGCATTAAGAATGTGATGGAAATTCCTCGCATCACAAAAATCACTCTTAACATGGGTGTAGGCGCAGCAGCTACTGATAAGAAATTATTAGACGGCGCTGTAGCTGACATGCAATTAATTGCTGGTCAAAAACCAGTAGTTACTCTTGCACGTAAATCTATCGCTGGTTTCAAAATCCGTGATGGTTGGCCAATTGGTTGTAAAGTTACTTTACGTGGCGACCAAATGTACGAATTCTTGGACCGTTTGATCTCTATCGCAATCCCTCGTATCCGTGACTTCCGTGGTTTCTCAGCGAAATCTTTCGACGGTCGTGGTAACTACTCAATGGGTTTGAAAGAGCAAATCGTTTTCCCTGAAATCGATTTCGACAAGATTGATCGTATTCGTGGTATGGATATTACTATTACTACGACTGCTCGCACCGATGACGAAGGCCGTGCGCTTATGCGTGCATTCGGCTTCCCGTTCAAATAAGAGGTCGATATGGCTAAGAAAGGTATGATTAATCGCGAATTGAAACGCGAAAAAACTGTTGCTAAATACGCTGCAAAACGTGCTGAATTAAAAGCTACTATTGCAAATGTAAATGCGAGCGACGAAGAACGTTTCGAAGCGATGTTAAAGTTACAAGCATTGCCACGTAATGCATCTCCGGTACGTCTTCGTAACCGTTGTGGTTTAACTGGTCGTCCTCATGGTTACTTCCGTAAGTTCGGTTTAAGCCGTAACAAATTACGTGACACAGTAATGCAAGGTGATGTACCAGGCGTTGTTAAGGCAAGCTGGTAAGGAGCGACTAAATGAGTATGCAAGATACCGTTGCCGACATGCTAACACGTGTTCGTAACGCACAAATGGCTAAGAAACAAACTGTTTCTATGCCGTCTTCTAAGTTGAAAGTTGCTATTGCAAACGTACTTCAACAAGAAGGTTATATTTCAAACGTAGAAGTTGCTCAAGAAGAGACAAAATCTACTTTGACTATTACTTTAAAATATTTCGAAGGCAAGCCAGTTATCGAAATGGTTAAGCGCGTAAGCCGTCCAGGCCTTCGCCAATACCGTGGTAAAGATAAACTTCCAAGCGTTAAGCAAGGTTTAGGTATTGCAATTGTTTCTACAAGCAAAGGCATCATGACTGATCGCGCTGCACGTGCTGCGGGCATCGGTGGTGAAGTTATTGCTTTTGTTTCTTAATAGGTGATTCCTCATGTCTCGTGTGGCTAAAGCCCCAGTAACTGTACCAAATGGTGTAACAGTTACTCAGAACGGCCGGCAGGTCGAAGTGAAAGGCAGCAAAGGTACATTGTCTTTCAACCTGCATGCGCTGGTCGAGCTAAAACAGGAAGAAGGTAAACTTCAACTTGCTCCAGCTAAAGAATCGAAAGATGCTTGGATGCAAGCTGGTACTGCTCGCGCTGTATTGAACAACCTTGTTAAAGGTGTTAGCGAAGGCTTCGAACGTAAGTTGCAGCTAGTTGGTGTTGGTTATAAAGCTGCGGTTAAAGGTACAGTTGTAAACCTTAACCTTGGTTACTCACACCCAATTGACTACGCTTTACCTGAAGGTGTAACAGCGGAAACTCCAACTGCTACTGAAATCATTTTGAAATCAGCAAACAAGCAGTTGTTAGGTCAAGTAGCGGCAGAAATCCGTGCATACCGTTCTCCTGAACCATATAAAGGTAAAGGTGTTCGTTATTCGGATGAAGTCATTCTTCGTAAAGAAGCTAAGAAGAAATAAGGCGCGAGGTTCTTATGAACGAAAAGAAACAATCCCGTTTGCGTCGTGCGAAAAGCACACGCTTGCACATCCGTGCATTGGGTGCGACTCGTTTGTGTGTAAACCGCACTCCGCGTCACATCTATGCTCAAGTTATTTCAGCAGATGGTGGCAAAGTTTTAGCGCAAGCTTCAACTTTAGATGCATCTTTACGTAGTGGTACTACTGGTAATATTGAAGCTGCGACGAAAGTTGGTGCTTTAATCGCAGAACGTGCTAAAGCAGCTGGCGTTACTAAAGTTGCATTTGACCGTTCTGGTTTTAAATATCATGGTCGTATCAAAGCCTTGGCTGATGCTGCTCGTGAAGGCGGCTTGGAGTTCTAATCATGGCAAAAGTTGAACAAAACGAAGGTCTCGTTGAAAAGCTGGTTGCCGTTGATCGTGTAGCCAAGGTTGTTAAGGGTGGTCGTATCTTCTCTTTCACAGCATTAACTGTTGTGGGCGATGGTAATGGTCGCGTAGGTTTTGGTCGTGGTAAAGCTCGTGAAGTTCCAGCTGCTATTTCTAAAGCACTTGAAGCTGCACGTCGTAACATGATCACTGTAGACCTTGCTGGTACTACTTTACAACACCCTGTGAATGCTCGTCATGGTGCAAGCCGTGTATACATGCAACCTGCTTCAGAAGGTACTGGCGTAATCGCTGGTGGTGCAATGCGTGCCGTTCTTGAAGCTGCAGGTGTACATAACGTACTTGCTAAATGTTATGGTTCTACTAACGCTGCTAACGTAGTAAACGCAACTTTTAAAGGTTTGCGTGATATGACTTCTCCTGAGAAAGTCGCTGCGAAACGTGGTAAATCAGTAGAAGAAATTCAAGGGTAATCAATCATGAAAACGATTAAAGTTACCCAGACTAAATCTTCTTCACATCGCTTGAAAAATCACAAGCTTTGCTTACAAGGTTTAGGTCTGCGTCGTATTGGTCATACTGTAGAAGTGCAAGATACGCCTTCTAACCGTGGTATGATCAACAAAGTCTACTATATGGTTAGTGTAGAGGAATAAGCCATGACTCTGCGTTTAAATGAGCTTGCACCTGCAGAAGGTGCAAAACGTGAACACCGTCGTTTAGGCCGTGGTATCGGTTCTGGCGTTGGTAAGACTGGTGGTCGTGGTATCAAAGGTCAAAAATCACGTAAAAGTGGTGGCGTTCGTCCAGGTTTCGAAGGCGGTCAAACAGCGATTTATCGTCGTTTACCTAAATTCGGTTTCACTAGCCAAATCGCTTTAAAAACTGCTGAAGTACGTTTGTCTGAGTTAAGTAAAGTGGAAGGCGATATCGTTAGCCTTGAAACTTTAAAAGCTGCGAATGTTGTTCGTCGTGATCAAATTCGCGCTCGTATCGTGCTTTCTGGTGAAATCACTCGTGCATTCACTGTTCAAGGTGTTGCATTGACTAAAGGCGCTAAAGCTGCAATTGAAGCAGCTGGCGGCAAAGTCGAGGAGTAATCTCGAGTGTCTATGTCTCCTAGTTCTTCAGGTCATGTCAACATGATGAAAGGTCAGCCATTTCACGTGAAATATCGTGAAATTATTCGCCGGATGAGTTTTCTAATCGGTGCATTGCTGGTCTTTCGACTAGGAGCGCATATTCCAGTACCAGGCATTAATAATGCTGCGTTAGAAAATTTATTTCATGCAAACCAAGGAACTATTCTTGGGCTATTCAATATGTTTTCTGGCGGTGCTTTAGAGCGAATGTCGATTCTTGCTTTAGGGATCATGCCTTATATTTCTGCATCAATTATTGTGCAGTTAATGTCTACAGTGATTCCTTCTCTCGAAGCCTTGAAAAAGGAAGGGGAGCAAGGTAAACGTAAAATTAATCAATATACGCGTCAGGGTACATTATTACTTGCAGTGGTTCAGGCAGTAGGTATGTGTGCAGGTCTTATTGGACAGGGTATTACTCTATCTAGTGGTCTTGCTTTTTATATACCTGCAGTTACATCACTTGTCGCAGGAACTATGTTCTTAATGTGGCTAGGTGAACAGATCACTGAAAGAGGTATCGGTAATGGTATCTCAATGATTATTTTTGCAGGTATTGTTGCTGGTTTGCCTAAATTAATTATGCAATCAGTATCATCTGTCGATAATGGTCAAACAAGTTTAATTGGTCTTGTTATCTTTGGTCTTTTGTCTCTTGGTGTATTGGCAGCGATTGTGTTTATTGAAAAAGCACAGCGTCGTATTCCAGTAAACTATGCACAGAAGCAGCAAGGGCGTCGTATATTTACAGCTCAGCAAACACATCTACCGTTGAAAATTAATATGGCTGGTGTGATTCCTGCGATTTTTGCGAGCCCTTTACTCTTGTTCCCAGCTAGTTTGGGGCAATGGGTAGGAAGTGCAGATCCGAATGCTGGTTTAATTAAACGTAGTTTACAAGATTTAGCTTTAGTATTGTCGCCTGGACAGCCTTTGTATTTGGTGCTCTTTGGTGCGTTAATTATCTTTTTCTGTTACTTTTATACGGCTTTAGTATTTAGCCCTAAGGAAGTATCAGAAAATCTAAAACGCAGCGGAGCTTATGTGCCTGGTATTCGCCCAGGTGAGCAAACTGCTCGTTACTTAGATCATATTCTTAATCGTTTGACGTTTATTGGTGCGATTTATATTACAGTCATTTGTTTGATGCCAATGATTCTACAAAGTTCTTTTGGTATTCCATTCTATTTGGGTGGTACCTCATTACTCATTGTAGTCGTTGTTGTTATGGACTTTATGGCTCAGCTACAAGCGCATTTAACTTCTCATCAATATGACAATCAAACATTAATGAGAAAAACGACTGCTCATCCTAAGGGATAAGCGCACTTAGAGGTTTCATCATGAAAGTACAAGCTTCTGTAAAGAAAATTTGTGGTAGCTGTAAAGTTATCCGTCGTAATGGGGTTATTCGCGTGATTTGTAGCGCAGAACCTCGTCATAAGCAGCGTCAAGGTTAATCTAATCAAGACCTGTTGATTTCAGTAGGCGAATTGGGTTAATATCCGCCCCTCAAGATTTTTGTGGGGCGGTTGATTATCTCTACTGCCTTTTTGGAGAAAAGTGAATGGCTCGTATTGCCGGTGTAAACATTCCGGATAACAAGCATGCTGTTATCTCCCTCACTTACATCTTTGGTATCGGTCGCCACACTGCTAAGAACATCTTAGCTGCAGTTGGTATTACTGAGACTACTAAGATCCGTGAGTTGGACGATGCACAGCTTGATGCGATTCGTGCAGAAGTTGCTAAGGTTCCTACCGAAGGTGACTTACGTCGCGAAATTTCCATGAACATTAAACGTTTAATGGATTTAGGTTGCTATCGTGGCCTTCGTCATCGTCGCAGCTTGCCTGTCCGTGGTCAACGCACCAAAACTAACGCACGTACCCGTAAAGGTCCGCGCAAACCGATTAAAAAGTAAGATTTCTGGAAGCTAAAAGATGGCTAAAGATACTCGCACACGCAAGAAGGTCACTCGTACCGTCTCTGAAGGTGTTGCACACATTCACGCGTCTTTTAATAACACCATTGTTACGATTACCGATCGTCAAGGTAATGCATTGGCTTGGGCCACCTCAGGTGGACAAGGCTTCCGTGGTTCACGTAAATCAACTCCGTTTGCTGCTCAGGTAGCTGCTGAAGTTGCTGGTAAAGCAGCTTTAGATTACGGTTTGAAAAACCTTGACGTCCTTGTAAAAGGTCCTGGTCCAGGTCGTGAGTCTGCGGTTCGTGCATTAGGCGCAGTGGGTTATAAGATTAACAGCATTACCGATGTGACTCCAATTCCTCACAACGGTTGCCGTCCACCTAAAAAACGTCGCGTGTAAGGAGAAACATTCATGGCTCGTTATATTGGTCCAAAATGCAAACTCTCTCGCCGCGAAGGGACAGACCTGCAACTTAAATCTGGCGTTAAACCATTTGACGTCAAAACTAAAAAAGCTAACAAAGCACCTGGTCAGCATGGTCAGGCTCGCGGTGGTAAGCAATCTGAGTATTCACTACAATTACGTGAAAAACAAAAAGTCCGTCGTATTTACGGTGTGTTAGAGCGTCAATTTAGTAACTACTATAAAGAAGCAGCTCGTGTTAAAGGCGCAACTGGTGAGAACTTGTTGAAATTGCTTGAAAGCCGTCTTGATAACGTTGTTTATCGCATGGGTTTTGGTTCTACACGTGCAGAAGCTCGTCAGTTAGTAAGTCACCGTAGCATTACTTTGAATGGTCGTCGTGTAAACATCGCATCTATTCAAGTTAAAGCTGGTGATGTAATTGCGGTTCACGAAGGTGCTAAACAACAATTGCGTATTAAAAACGCGATTGAATTGGCTGCTCAACGTGGTATTCCAGCTTGGATCGAAGTTGATCACTCTAAGCTTGAAGGTACGTTTAAAGCTGCACCAGATCGTTCTGATTTACCTGCTGAAATCAACGAAAGCTTGATTGTAGAATTGTATTCTAAATAATCCTTGAGGTAGCAATAATGACGCGTACTGCAAACGAGTTTCTAACTCCGCAAGCGATCAAGGTCGAAGCGGTAAGCGGGACCTCGGCAAAAGTGATTCTGGAACCTTTAGAGCGTGGTTTTGGCCATACTCTAGGTAATGCTTTACGTCGCATTCTATTGTCTTCTTTGCCAGGCGCTGCTGTGGTTGAAGTAGAGATAGAAGGTGTCGAGCACGAGTACAGTACTTTAGAAGGCTTGCAGCAGGACATCGTCGAGCTCTTGCTGAACCTAAAAGGATTGTCTATTAAGCTGTTCGATCAAAATGAAGCTTATTTAACATTAGAAAAACAAGGTCCTGGTGACATTACTGCTGCCGACCTTCGTTTACCTCATAATGTTGAAGTGGTTAACCCAGAACATTTAATTGGTACTTTGAGTGCTACAGGCTCATTAAAAATGCGCTTGAAAGTTTCTCAAGGTCGTGGTTATGAAACATCTGACTCTCGTTTCCCTGAAGGCGAAACACGTCCTGTAGGTCGTTTACAGTTAGATGCTTCTTATAGCCCAATTAAGCGTGTTTCTTACACCGTAGAAAATGCGCGTGTAGAACAACGTACCGATTTAGATAAACTGGTAATCGATCTTGAGACCAACGGTACGGTTGATCCTGAAGAAGCAATCCGCAAAGCGGCAACAATCTTGCAACAACAAATTGCAATTTTTGTTGATCTTCAGAAAGACCAAACTCCTGTTGCTCAAGAACCTCGTGAAGAAGTTGACCCAATCTTGCTTCGCCCAGTAGATGATCTAGAGCTTACTGTTCGTTCTGCTAACTGTTTGAAAGCAGAAAATATTTACTACATTGGTGATCTTGTTCAACGTACTGAAGTTGAGTTGTTAAAAACTCCTAACCTTGGTAAAAAATCGTTAACAGAGATCAAAGATGTTTTGGCATCGAAAGGTTTACAACTCGGTATGCGTCTTGAGAACTGGCCACCAGCTAGTCTTCGTATGGACGACCGTTTTGCCTATCGTAGCCGTTAATTAAGTAGGACTATCACCATGCGTCATCGTAATAGTGGTGTGAAATTAGGCCGTACAAGCAGCCATCGTAAAGCGATGTTCCAAAACTTGGCTAATTCTTTATTTGAACATGAGTTGATCAAAACAACTTTGCCTAAAGCTAAAGAATTACGTCGTGTTGCTGAGCCTTTAATCACTCTAGCAAAAAACGATACTGTAGCAAATCGTCGTTTAGCATTTGCTCGTACTCGTAATGCTGCAACTGTTGGTAAATTATTTACCGTACTCGGCCCTCGTTACAAAGAACGTAACGGCGGTTATCTACGTGTTCTTAAAGCGGGCTTCCGTGCTGGTGATGCAGCACCGATGGCTTACGTTGAGCTTGTAGATCGTGAAGTGAACACTTCAGCTGAATAATTGATATTATTCAAAAAAGACCGGCTTTATGCCGGTCTTTTTTATTTTCCAAAAAACATAAAATTAAAAATTTGTCCCCAAGTGACATAAAAAAACGGATAAACGGTCAAACTTGACATTGTGTATTGTCAAAATTGTGATTTAATAAAGTTATATTCTCAACAATGGGTATAAAAATAAAATGGAAAAGCAAGTTGATGTATTAATCATTGGTGCAGGCATATCAGGAATAGGAGTTGCTGCCCACTTATCTAAAAACTCTCCACAACGTCAGTTTGAAATTTTGGAGCGTCGTGAATCGTTTGGTGGAACTTGGGATCTTTTCCGCTATCCTGGTATCCGTTCTGATTCAGATATGTCTACTTTTGGTTTTAACTTTAAACCATGGCGCAAAGCCAATGTTCTCGCTGATGGTGCCTCTATTAAAGGATATCTAGGGGAAGTGATTGATGAGTTTAAGTTAAAAGAAAAAATTCATTTCGGCCATCGTGTCCTTTCTGCGAATTATGATTCTGCCTCGAAAAAGTGGCATGTTATTGTCGAGGACAATAAGAAAAAACAGCAGACTTGGGTTGCTAACTTCGTTGTAGGTTGTACTGGTTATTATAATTATGACCAAGGCTACGCGCCGACTTTCCCAAATCAAGAAGCTTTCAAAGGTCAACTCATTCATCCACAACATTGGCCTGAAAACTTGGATTATAAGGGTAAAAAAGTAGTAATTATTGGTAGCGGAGCTACAGCAATTACACTGGTGCCTGCAATGTCAAAAGGTGGAGCTGGTCATGTAACGATGTTGCAACGTTCACCAACTTATATTGCTTCTGTTCCGTCTATTGATTTCATCTATGAAAAAACTCGTAGATTTATGTCTGAAGAAGCAGCCTATAAATTTACGCGTGCTCGTAATATTGGTATGCAACGAGCAATTTATGCATTGTCTCAAAAGCATCCTAAAACAGTTCGTCGTTTACTCTTAAAAGCAATTGAAATGCAACTTAAGGGTAAAGTTGATATGAAACATTTTACACCTTCATATAACCCTTGGGATCAGCGTCTTTGCGTAGTTCCTGATGGTGATTTATTCAAAATTCTTCGTGAAGGTAAGGCGAGTGTTGAAACTGATCAAATTGAAAAATTTACTGAGACTGGTATTCAATTAAAATCAGGCAAGCATCTTGATGCCGATATTATCGTATCTGCAACAGGTTTGCAGGTTCAAATCATGGGCGGTGTGCAGGCAACTATTGATGGGGAGCCAGTTAAATCATCTGAACACATGCTTTATAACGGCGTGATGCTCAGCGATGTACCAAACATGGCGATGATTATTGGCTATGTAAATGCTTCATGGACATTAAAAGTTGATATTGCAGCAGATTATATCTGCCGTTTATTAAACTACATGGATAAGAATAATTATGATGAAGTCATTCCATCTGGTGATAAGAGTGTGATGGAAGAGGACACAGTCATGGGTAGCTTATCATCTGGTTATATTAGTCGTGCTGCCGACGTGATTCCTAAACAAGGTAAACAAGCACCATGGCAGGTAACCAATAATTATCTTGAAGACCGAAAATCATTAAAAAATGCAAAATTTGATGATGGTGTTCTACGTTTTCATAAGCATTCAGAAGTTTCTACACGTAAACCAAAATTAGTGTCTTGATATTCGAAAATAAAAAGGAGGCTATAAGCCTCCTTTTTTATAGTAAAGATTAAAGAGTTCTAGAGATTAATTCTTTCATAATTTCATTGGTGCCTGCATAAATACGGTTTGCTCGGTGATCGATATAAGCGCGGGCAATTGGATATTCCAGCATATAGCCATAACCACCATGTAATTGAAGACATTCATCTACAACTTTTGAAAACATATCTGAAATTTTATATTTTGCAGCAGCTGCAGCTTCAACACTCAATTTTTCATCGAGTTGTAATTCCATACAACGATCTAAATAGGTACGGCAGAAATCTATCTCTGTTCTAAGTTCAGCAAGTTTAAAACGAGTATTTTGGAATGCTCCAACTGGTTTGCCGAATGCTTTACGATCTTTTGTATATTGAACAGTATGTGCAAATGCCGCTTCTGCCCCGGCTTGGCAGATAATAGCAACTAGCATACGCTCCCACGCTAATTCTTTCATGAGCATGATAAAGCCCATACCTTCCATACCTAAAAGATTTTCTTTAGGAACACGAACGTTATCAAAGAAGAGTTCACAGGTATCTTGGCCTTTCATACCAATTTTGTTAAGTGGTTTGCCCTTAGTAAAACCAGCACGGTCAGCTTCGACAATAATGAGTGATAAATTGGCAGATCCTTTATCGCTATTCCCGGTTTTACAAACGACAATCGCCATATTGCATAAATAGCCATTGGTAATAAATATTTTTGAACCATTAATGACATATTCATCGCCATCAAGAACGGCTGTTGTACGAACCGCTTGCAAGTCTGAACCTGTTCCCGGCTCGGTCATGGCAATTGCGGTAACCGTCTCACCAGTAGCCATTTTAGGGAGCCATTTCTGTTTTTGCTCTTCATTACCGAAGTTATTAATATAGTTGGCTACAATGTCGGAATGCAGTGAGAAACCTGTACTTGAGTCCATCGCATAGGCTTGTTCTTCAATAAGAATCATGCTGTATAGGCGATCGACACCTGAACCACCATATTGTTCTGGCATGGTGGTACAGAGTAAACCTAATGCACCAGCTTTATTCCAAAGATCTCGGTCAACATGTTGTTGTTTTTCATATTTTTCAATATTAGGTACAACTTCTTTCTCATAGAATTTACGTACCGTTTCCCGAAAAGCTTCATGTTCTTCATTAAATAAATGGCGAGGTAACATATTTGGAATGGGACGAATAGCACCAGATTGCATTGTATTTCTTCCTTGGTTTGGGCTTGATGTTATGAGCTAAACATAAGGGAAGCGACTAGGTCTAACAATGTGATGAATGCTCATTTATGGCGATGAAGTGATAAGTTTGGTCAATTTGATATTTTTAGCGAACTTTCTCATGTGATCAGGTAAACTAAGCGCACTATCAACGCAGATGGGGAAATAAATGTCTGAAGAAATGACCTTGGAAGAACGTAAAGTAATCTATCGCGCACGTCGTGGTTTAAAGGAAATTGATGTCTATTTTGACCCTTATGTGAAAAATTATTATTTAAAGGCAGACCCGGCAGAAAAAGCGTTGTTTGCTGAGTTGGTAGAACAGGAAGACCCTGATTTACTAGATTGGTTTATGGAAGTATCAGAACCACCACGTACCGAATTACGTGACTTTATCTATAAATTAAAACACTATGTTCATGGTTAATTTATTTTGATCAACCATTTGAATTTTAAGCTGAAATATAGTCGTTTTTCGATTATATTTCAGTTTTTTATTGGCTTAAGCTTAGCAATTCTATTTTATCAATTAATGCCGTTACTATGGTGGTTAGTTGTAATCAGCTTACTATTTATAAGCTTTATTTTCTTTTTAAAGCGTCCGCAGCTTGCAAAAATTGCCTATTTAGATAAAAAACTATGGTCGCTTGCTTATCACTCACAGAACACCATTTCTCGCGTCAAAATTTTAAAAATAATTGATTATCAGATTTTCATAGTGATCTATTTTGAAGGTCATAAAACACTAACTTCTATCATTTGGTTTGATCAAATGTCATTAGCGGAGTGGAAAAAGCTTAAAACTTTAGAAAAACTCCATTAATTGTTAGACAATTCTACATTTGTATATTTATTTAAAATTATTATTAATCAATATCTTATATTTTATTTCTTTTTGGGAAATTGAAATTGTCTAGTTAAAATACAGAAAAACCAGCAAGAAAGTTAATTGTCGGACAATTTCTCAATATGGTTACTATTCTATCGGTTAAAGTACAAACACCAACGTAAAGTGTGTCGGAGGTCTCAAATGGAGATGCCAACATGGTCGTTCTTGGTCATTGCCATAATTATGGCGGTGGTGATAGGAAGAGCAGGAACTTTACTCAGGGAACATCTTAACCGAGTTAATCTTAGCAAAGTTAAGAGACAGAGGATGCAAAGGTCATCGATCAGTCAATAATCTAATTGGTTAATCGATTAATTTCATCAAGTGTCCAGTTTTTAACTGGGTGCGAACGTAGTAAGGAGGTCTCTCATGGAGATTTCAATGTGGATGTTTCTGTTGATTGCAGTAATTATGGCTGTAGTAGTAGGAAGAGCAGGAACTTTACTTAAGGATTATCTAGAACAACAATAATATAAGCCGTTAAAAGCTTATCCCAGTTAATAAGTAGCATGTGCTGAACCGTCGCAATGCTACTTTTTTTTGCCTAAAATTTTTGTTTCCCTGAAAAACTGTCAATTTTATCTGCTGTGAAGTGTGTCAAAGTATAAGCGCTACAATTAGAGTAATTACTCTTTTATTCAAGATATGCATCTGCTAATGTACATCTGAAAAGGAAAAAACAAATTACATCGAGGACAGGAAGATGTCTAAAGTCCAAAAAATATGCCAAGGTTTGGCGGTAAGTTTTCTTGCAGCTTCAGTTTTATCAGGTTGTTCATACGTCGTGAAAAGCGGAGCAAATGTTGCTTTAGGTTTTACGGAAAAGCACGTCGTTCCACCTATTTTGGCAATGCAAGATGCTGAAATGGTCTGTAATACTGGTAGTGCCTTAACTCCTGCAATTATGTCGACTAAAGGTATGGGTGCAGATCCTACTCGTGTTGCTGTCTTAATGTATGCTGCTTCAGGTGTCTGCGCGGAAAACCAAGCATTAGAACAGGAGTTACGTTATTTGCGCGCTTCAAAAGCAGGGCAGGTAACAGAAGCTCAAGATGCACGTATTGCACAGAAGCGTTGGGCTGCAATTGCTGCTGAGCGACAATACGCAGGCTATAAGCTCTTTGCTGATCGTTGGGAATCTAAATATAAATATCATTTAGGTGACTCTTGTCCGACAATGCGTAGTGATATTGACCAAACTGTATATTTACTTGGGATGATTAGTGGTCTTCAAGCTGTGACCAACGACATTAACTCTGGCGGTTCTGTCAATGTTCCGAAAGATATTGCTGCTATTGTAGAGCGCGGTATGGTCTGCCTTGATAACCAAAAATTCTGGGGCGCACCAAATGCAACGCGCGCAGTGATCTGGACTTTATTACCAGGCGCTAATGAAGGGAAGCCTGATCCATATGAAACTTTAAAACAGTCTGTGCAAATTGGTGAACAAAAAGGTGTTCGTTTATCTCATGCATTATATGCCGTAGCTGCTCAAGCGAGTGGTGACGATGCCAAAATCCGTGATGCATTAAAAACTTATGCCGCATCTCAAGCAGATGACAAACCTGTCAATCCGAACTTTAAATTAATCGATAGTATGGCTGGTTTAATTGTGCGCGGTATTTCTGACCGTTACTGGACTGAGCATACTGGTGTTCGTACCGGTGATGACGGTATGTCTCATTTCTGGGATGAGAAAAACGAAGGCTCAGCTGAATTGGATGAGTTGTTTGATGGTGGAGCTGCATCGGAAGCCCCAGCTGACACGAAAACTGCACCAGCACAGTAAAATAGATCTGAAGGAACTCACTCCTTAGGGTTACTAACTCTAGTAATCGTAAGGAGTCTGGTTTAAAAGGAGTGTGCTATGAAAGATCATGTACTCAATAAAAAAGTGCTTTTGGTCGCAGGGTGCATTTCTGTTTCTGCATGTTTACAGGTGTTTCCGGATTATTTTATCTATTGGCGTGAAAGCTTACTCGGCGAGTTCTGGCGTTTATGGACAGCACACTGGGTACATGTCGGATGGATTCACTTTCTTTTAAATATGATGGCATTTGCGTGTTTGCCTTTCATATTTCCACATACCAAAGTGTGGCACATTTTAAGTCTTCTTTTTCTTTTACCACCTTTTATTAGCTTGGTGTTCTATTTTTATTTGCCCAATATCGATGCATATGCCGGCCTTTCTGGGGTACTCCATGGGTTATATACCGCAGTTGCTTTGGTTTACTTGCAATACCGTAAAGAAAGGAATTTTGCATTTCTGGTCTTAGGTTTAATTGTTGCAAAGTTGATTTGGGAAAATACATTTGGGCAAACAGGAACAGCCCAGCTCATTGGTAGTCCAGTTTTAACTGAAGCTCATCTATATGGGGCGATTGGTGGTGCAATCTTTGGAGGATGCTATTGGCTCATACAAAGATTCAAATAGAAAGATTGACAATACAAACTGTTAAAAAAGTGATTTTAGTCATTCTTTATTGATAAAGTTTGATGCAAATTTGATCGTTGAATAAAGGGATTGGTAGAAGGGGGATGGACGATACCCCTGACCAAGGAAATTGCATGACTCAAAGCCTTTGTTATGAGGGATTTGAGAGAACAAAATTGGAATATTTATGCAAGAATATCAAGAAAAAAGATCTGGATTAGGTCTGCTGGGTTATATCTGGAATGAATGGATCTCAACATTCATTATCCTCATTTTACTATTGATGACGCTCATAATTGGTACCGGGGAAATGATCCACGGTCAATTATTACGTATCGGGGAACGTCTTTATGGTGACCCTGCTACAGGCATGCAATATTCATTCTTGCGTGCTGAGCCTGAAAAGCCGACTTGTGATCGACATCCGAATATTGATGCTCAAGTAAAAGAGCAGATGAAAGCAAATGCATCTGATGATTTTGCGAGCTTCTTTGGTGCTGCATCGGAAAGTGATGTCCGTGCGTCCTTACTAGCAGCACAGCAGCAATGTGAAGAAAAATATCAGGCTTACGACAAAACTATTAAATATATCGAAGCAAACCCGGGCGTACGTACTTATCGTGCGATCGAAACAGGTTTCTTTGGTATTTTTAAATTCGGTACAGAGAACCGTGCCATTTTACTGGTCTTTATGGTACTGATTTCAGCGATTACTGCATCATTGAAATATCACCATATTGGCTTGCGTAATCCAGCAACAAAAATAGATTACAAAGTGTATTCTCTATTTATGTTGATTGGTAATGCGCTACTAAGCTTCTCGGTCATTAGCCAGTATCGTTCAGTCATTAATTCCGGGGTAACACCTACTTATGAAACAGTAACGATTTACTGGATATGGATGATTCTGTTTGTTGTTCTGACCTTAATTAGTCTGTATCAACTATTTGTTTCACCTCCACCAAAACGTGAAGGCGGTAATATAGGTTTAGCCTTACTTTCTGTACCTTTATATGCCTATATGGCACTAATTACAGGTATTGTATTCACGTTCTTTATGGATTATCCAATGGGGCAAGGGATTTACCTTGGTTTATTGGTTGAGTTCTCGGGTATCTTCTTAAATCTTGCCTTATTTATTTGGGCGGGTATGTTACTCACGCAAACCCGTGTTATGGACTTGTTCTTAAATGTACTTCGTCCATGGAACTTGGCACCAGAAACCTTAACTTGGTTAATTCTGATTGCTGCTGCTGTACCGACTGCTTATACCGGTGCTTCGGGGATTTTCGTTATCGCGGCTGGTGCGATTATTTATAAGGAAGTTTGGAACGCAGGCGCTCGCCGTCAATATGCATTAGCTGTATCTGCAATGTCCGGTTCCCTAGGGGTGGTTGTACGTCCATGTCTCTTGGTCGTTCTAATTGCGATGTTGGATAGTCGTCATGTTACATCTGATGAATTATTCGGACATGGTATTTATGTCTTCTGGCTAACAGCATTTATTTTCTTGGGTGTATCCCTTTTATTGGCAGAAGAAAAGTTCCGTGTGAACTCGCCAAAAGTGGCACTACCAGGTATGGCACGAGCTTTCGTACCAGTTATTCCATATATCTTAATTACTGTAGTTGTCCTTGCATTTTATAAATATGCATTAGATACAGGAATGAATGAATTTACTGCGCCAGTGATTCTGCCACTCGTGCTTATTGCGATGATTCTGTACGATAAAATGGTTATGCCTAAAGAGGCACCAGCTTTAAATATTCATGAGGCGATTGTTCGTGAGCATGAGAAGAAATCACCGTTCTTACAGACTCATGATCCGCATAGTTCACAGTTCCGTCTTGGTTTTGGTGGTGCTTTACGTTTTGCGACATCAGAAACAGTGGGACATATCGGTGCCTTAATCATTTTGATGGCATTGTCTGCAAGTGTAGGTGGTTTAATTGAACGCTCTGAAGTGGTCGAATTATTACCAACTCATTTAGGCAGTATCTATATATCACTAGCATGTATTGCACTGTTACTTGCAATTATTGGTATGTGTACAGATCCATTTGGTGCCGTAATTTTAGTGGCAGCAACTATTGCTCCTGTAGCTTACGAAAATGGTATTCATCCAATTCACTTCTGGATGATTGTATTGGTCGCATTCGAATTTGGTTATGTAACGCCGCCAGTTGCCTTGAACCATCTATTAACGCGGTTATCCGTTGGTGATGATGAGGTGAATGCTGCCGATGCAGAAGCGAAAGAGAAGTACACAAGTTTCTACTACCGATATGAACGTTGGTTATTACCAATTATTGTCTTGTTCTCATCATTGGTATTGGTAACTTATGCACCACTAATACTGAAACTATTTGGTTGGTACAAGTAATTTAAATATATAAGCCGAGCAAAAACACTCTCTTTAAGAGGGTGTTTTTTTATGTGGTAGTTATTTTGAGCATATAAATTTTTAGTAAATAAAAAAGCTAGCTCAGAGTGAACTAGCTTTTTGCATCATATCTAGAGTTAAACAAATACTATTGTTGTTTAACTTGGGCCTCAAGAAGCTTCACTTGCTCTTCTTTTAGCTTAATAAGTTGATCTGCATCAGCATGTTGAGCTTTTAGTGTTGCTTCCTGATCTTGCAATTGATGATGAATGTCATTGAGTTTAGATACTTCTTCTTTAGCTAAAGATTCTTGAGCAGGGATTGGTTGTTTGAGCACGTCCTCATTCACAAGTTGCTGTGAGTTAGCGGTTTGTGTTTGAACCACAGGTTCCGAGCTTTCAGAGGGTTTTGTAGTTTTTTCAGGAGCTGGTACCGAGGCTGGTTGTGGATCAACCATTGGCGCTGATGTTTCAGTTTTTTTGAAAAACCATTGTGCTGCGAAAAAAAGCACGACGAGAATGCTTAAGCCCCCAATTAAAATCCACAATAGTTTTGAGTTTTGTTTTCTTTGTAGTGGCATGTCTAAGACCTTTAGTCAGAACGACGAGGCTTGAACTGTATTACCCCAATTTCATCAGGTATAGCGGGCGTTTCAGGCTCATCAATATGAGTCGGACGATTTTCGCTATAACCGCATTCGATACATTCAATCCATTCGTCTTCAGCGGTGGTTAGCATGACAATCCGATCTATGGCTTCACATTTTGGACATTTAGCCCCAGCAATGAAACGTTTCTTCATCTTTATCACCCTAACCACACGATCAATTTAGGCCCATAGTTTAAGCGGTTTTGTTATCGTTCGTCCAACCTTGATGACGTAACAATGCATCAATTTTTGGCTCACGACCGCGGAAATTCACAAATGCTTCAAGAGCAGTATCTTTCCCACCCACCGCTAAAATTGCCTGACGGAATTCTTTACCCGTTTGAGTATTGAAAATACCTTCATTTTCAAAACGGTCAAAGGCATCACTTGCTAAAACTTCTGCCCATTTGTAAGAGTAGTAACCTGCTGCGTAGCCGCCTGCAAAAATATGACTAAAGCTATGCTGGAAACGGTTGTAGTCGACGGTTGGAACTACTGCATATTGTTTGCGAATATCATTTAAGGTCTGCTGAATTTGCTCACTATTCAACGCAGGAGTTTTGGTGTGAATAGTTAAGTCAAATAAGGCAAATTCAAGCTGACGTAAAGTTTGCATACCAGACTGGAAGAAACGTGCATTTAATAAAGCATCAAGTAACTCTTGAGGTAAAGTCTGCTTGCTCTCAATATGCTCACTTAAAACATCAAGACTTTCTTTATCCCATGACCAGAATTCCATAAACTGACTTGGTAACTCGACTGCATCCCAAGCAACGCCGTGAGTACCTGCAACTGAGATATTATCTACTTCAGTAAGCATATGGTGTAAGCCATGACCAAATTCGTGGAATAAGGTGATGACTTCATCATGAGTTAATAAGGCGGGCTGGTTGCCTACAGGTGGAGTGAAGTTACACACCATATAGCAAATTGGTTTTTGTAAACCATGAACAGTTTGCATACGTGAGCGGAAACCACTCATCCATGCTCCACCACGTTTCCCTGTGCGCGCATATAAATCAAAGAAGAAGCCGCCAATGACTTCACCTTGGTCTTCTAACTCAAAATAACGTGCATCTGGATGCCAAACCGGAGCTTCACGTTCAACAATGTTAATACCATATAAACGCTGTACGATCTGGAATAATCCCTGAATCACTTTTGGTGCAGGGAAGTAAGGTTTTAAAGCTTCCTGTGATAAGTTGAACTGTTGTTGTTTAAGCTTTTCAGAATAGTAAGTGGTATCCCAAGGTTTAAGCTCATCAATACCATCTTGTTTGGCAATAGCTTGGAGTTCGGCAACTTCCTGAAGTGCAGGGGTACGTGCATGCTCAGCTAAATCGACTAAAAAGTCGTGAACTGTTTTGACATCAGGCGCCATTTTGCTGGCAAGAGAATATTCAGCATAGTTATTAAAACCGAGTAGTTTTGCCATCTCTTGGCGAAGACTCAGGATTTCTTCCATAATTTTGCTGTTGTCAAATTCTGTTTGCTCAGACTGATCTGATGCACGTGTGACATAAGCTTTATAAAGCTCTTCTCGCAAGGCACGATCATCGGCATAGGTCATGATGGCAAAATAAGCTGGGAAATCTAAAGTTGCGACCGCTTGATCAAGCTCACGCTGTTTGCCGTACTGTTTTAATAACTCAACATTACTTTCCGGAAGACCTTTTAATTGGTCTTCTGTCAGTGGTTTAAAATAAGCCTGTGTCGCATCAAGTACATGGTTTGAGAAGTCAGAAGAAAGCTGTGAAAGACGTGCAGAAATTTCAGCGTAACGTTTTTTCTCTTCACCCTCTAAAGCGACACCAGAAAGTTTAAAATCACGTAAAGCGAGACGGATGGCACTTTGTTGCGCAGGGCTTAGCGTTGAATAGCTCTGACTATCATGTATGAGTTGATAGGTCTGATATAACGCCGTGTGTTGGCCAAGCTGAGTGTAATATTCACTTAAAGCGGGTAATAGAGATTGATAGACTTCTCTGGTTTCAGCATTGTTCATCACAGCATTTAAATGTGACAACACTCCCCACGATTCACTGAGGTTATTTTCAAGTGCATCAATTTGTTCAAGCACGGCAAGTTGCTGGTCTGTCTCGGATGGTGCAGCCGTAAGGGTGTTTAAAAACTCTTGTCCTGCTTGAATCGCTTGTTGAATATCTTGTTTTAAATTATCTAATGTAATTTGATCAAAGCGGGGAGTAGGTAGAGTCGCTTGCTGTAAAGTCATTGCTAATAGCCACATTATTTTTTAAACATAGTATTAGATGTAGGTATTGTTAGGCAGGAAATCAAGCTTAATTTAAAAAATAAACGTTTTAAAAACATTAAGCCCCCATTTTGGGAGCTTAATCATAATTAATGCAAATACCTATGAATTAGTCAGCCTTAGACTTGGCGTTTGACTTTTTCTTTTTAGGTTTCGCTTTTTTCTTTACTTTTTCTGGTTTAGCCTCTGCTTTTGTAGAGGTTTTCTTACCAGACTTTTTACTATATGAGCTTGGTTTGCCTTTTTCCTTCTTTTTACGGACAGGTTTTTCACCATCAGTTGATACAGACGGTTTACCAAAAACTTCTTCTGTTGCTTGTGTGCTAGTTTTGGTTGTGCGTGGAGCACGACTACGAACTACACGTCCAGCATGAGTAATTTGTTTAATGAGTTGGAAATCGATTTTACGCTCTTCTAGATTTACACCAGCAACTTGAATTTTAACTTCGTCGCCTAAACCGAAGACTTGACCACGATTTTGTCCAATGAGGTTTTGACTGGCTTGATCGTAAATAAAGAAATCATCGCCAAGTTGGCTAATGTGAATCATGCCATCAACATAAAGATCTTTAAGAGTAACAAATAGGCCAAATTCAGTTACCGCACTCACAATACCAATAAACTCATCACCTAAATGTTGTTGCATATAGTGGCATTTCAACCAAGTCGTTACGCTGCGGGATGCTTCATCGGCACGGCGTTCTGTTTGAGAGAAATGTTCACCTGCATCATCTAAAGCGGCTCCGGAAAGTGGGTAAGGCTTTTGTTTTAGATGAGCTTTAATTGCACGATGTAACAATAAGTCCGGGTAGCGGCGAATTGGTGAAGTGAAATGTGTATAAGCTTCATAAGCTAAACCATAGTGACCTGCATTTTTGGCACCATAGTAAGCTTGCATCATTGAGCGTAATAACACGGCGTGAATACTTGGCGCATCAATACGGTCTTTAGTTGCCTCAATAACTTTTTGATAGTCTGCCTGAGTTGGTTGGTCAGGGAAAGGTAAACCCAATAGTTTTACAAAATCTTTTACTTTTTGAATACGTGAGAATTCAGGTGCCTCATGTACACGATACAACATCGGAATATCATGTTCTAAGGCATATTCTGCTGCTGCTACATTGGCAAGCAACATACACTCTTCAATAAGCTTATGAGCATCATTACGTGTACGAGGTAAAATTTCTTTAATTCCACCTAACTCGTCAAAGGTCATATAGGTTTCAATGGTTTCAAACTCCATTGCATGACGATCAACACGTAAGTTTTTCAAAATCTGGTAAAGCTGGAAAAGTGTATTTAGCGATTTATGAATATCACGATCTTTTGGAATTGCATCAGTTGCACCTTCAAAATATTGTCCTACTTGTGTATAGGTCAAACGTGCTTTTGAATGCATGACTGCCGGATAAAATTCATAACCTGTAACACGACCCGCACGAGAAAGTTTTAGGTCACAGACCATGCATAAACGATCTACGTGTGGGTTAAGTGAACACAATCCATTTGATAATGCTTCTGGTAGCATTGGTAAAACAAAATGTGGGAAATAAACCGAAGTGCCGCGCTCTTCAGCTTCTTCATTTAATGCCGAATCTAAACGTACATAATGGCTCACATCGGCAATTGCAACGACAACTCGGTAACCACCACCAGGACGTTTTTCCGCATATACTGCATCATCGAAATCTCGCGCATCTTCACCATCGATTGTGACAAGTGCCAAGTCTCTTAAATCAACTCGACCTTTGCGATCTTGTTCAGCAGGTTCTTTGAAACTTTCAGCTTCTTTTATAACTTCATCTGGAAATTCGTAAGGCAAACCAAACTCTAAAATGGTCTGCGGGATAATAATTTCAGTATCGGCTTTATCTGCCATAGACTGAATAATATGTGCCGTTGCAAATTCTTCCCGGGTTGGGTAAGTGTCTATAGCAACACGAAGCATATCGCCGACATTTGCTTTAGCATGTTCAACCAACTCTTTTTCTAGTGGGATAGGTTGGTGCTGATTTGGATTGTTAGGCTGAATAAAATATTCGCCGTCATGTACCGACAATTTACCAATTAACTGTTTTACACGATGCTGTATAACTTCGGTAATGAAACCCCACGGTTTACCTTTGCGATCTACCGATGTCTGCCGAACACGGACCCGATCACCATTAAAGACTAAACGTAACTCACGCTCAGGTAATAACAAATCATCTTGACCATCAATATGTGCTGTACCCAAACCTTTACTATTAATATAGACAGTTGCTTCATAGGTAGGTTGGTCTGCCACCAACTGAAACTTAAAACCATCCTTCATAAGTTGGCCATCACGAACCATAGCACTTAAGCGATGACTTAAGGCTTCAATACTTTTCTGATCTTGAATATGAAAATGGTCAACAAGTTCTGCATGAGATTGCGGTGTTTGCAATTGTTCCAACGTATCTAAAATAAGAGTACGGCTTGGAATAGGATTGTCATAACGTTCAGCTTCGGCTTTTGCTTCGGGGTCAACCCAGTTTTTTGTCATGTCGTTTGGTTTCATGCTTGGCAGATAGGTTTAGCATAAGACATGCAGACCAGAACTGCACGTTCAGGTTTGCAATAATGTGTTATGCACTACTGTGTTGAAATAAAAAAATAATATCTATCTTAACAAGCGTTTGATTGAAAAAGGCGAAAAGAATACGAAAATTGTTTAAAAAATATTTAATTGAACGAAAAAACAAGAAAATTTCAGTATCATGACTTGAACAATGTAGTTTTAGTTTGTATTATGGCGGCTCGTTCCGGTGAGGTGGATGAGTGGCTGAAATCACTTCCCTGCTAAGGAAGCATACCTATTACTGGTATCGAGGGTTCGAATCCCTCTCTCACCGCCATTTACTTAATGCGCTCATAGCTCAGCTGGATAGAGCACTTGGCTACGAACTAAGGGGTCGGGAGTTCGAATCTCTCTGAGCGCACCAAGTAAAATCGAACGAATCGCTGAAAAGCACACAAGTTACGCGCTCATAGCTCAGCTGGATAGAGCACTTGGCTACGAACTAAGGGGTCGGGAGTTCGAATCTCTCTGAGCGCACCAACTTGAAGAATTAACCGCTTTTATAGCGGTTTTTTTGTATCTGCTGTTTATTAATTTTTAAAAATCTAAATTTTATAACTTTTTAATTATATTAGAGATAACGATAAATGAATCTGGCTTTATTCGATTTTGATGGCACGATCACCCATAATGATACCTTCAGTTTATTCCTTAAATTTTCTTTGAGTAAAAAAACTCAAATATTAGGTGGCATCCGTCTTGCACCTTATATAGCGGGTTATAAGCTTGGATGGGTAACGGATAAAACGATCCGTACTAAGCTCTGCCAAGTGGGATATATCGGCTATGATGCAGCTTCTTTGATATGCAAAGGACAAGAGTTCGCTAAAAAAGTAATTCCTTCCTGTATTCGTGAAAATGCTTTAGAACGCATTCTCTGGCATAAACAACAGGGAGATCAGGTTGTTGTATCTGCTTCATTAAGTGTTTACTTGGAAAGTTGGTGTAAATCTTTAGATCTGGATGTTATCTGTAATCAACTTGAAATAGATAATGGTATTTTGACAGGTTGTTTTATTGATGGTGATTGTGGTTATTTAGAAAAAGTAAATAGAATAAAAAATAAATATGACTTAACTCAATATTCTATAATCTATGCTTATGGTGATACACCTAATGATTATGCAATGTTGGAGTTAGCTCATAGAAAATATTATAAATGGCAAGAGATTAATTAATATTTAAAAATATATTAAAAAAGAAAGCCACTTATATAAAGTGGCTTTCTTTTTAATTATTAAACAGTATTGAATGAGTTTTCTAGGAAGTTATCAGTAAGTAATGATGTCGGTACGATCGTATGCGTTGTATTTGTTACGCTAGATACTGTAGAAGTTACACCACCGAGTAAGCTACCACCAGTTAATCCGCCTAGCAAATTAGAAATAACATCTAAACTGCCTTCACCAGTAACACCACCCGTTAAGCTTCCAACGATATCCGTTACGATACCGATAGGGTTGTCTGTACCGCCAGTAACACCACCAGTTAAACCGCCGAGCAGATCAGTGACTACGCCAAGCGGACTGTCGCCACCTACGCTACCAGTTAAACCACCAAGTAAATCAGTTACTAATCCTAGTGGGCTATCTCCGCCAGTTACGCCACCAATAGTTCCTGTTACTCCGCCAATGATTTCAGTTACTAAACCAGTTGCAGTTGTACCATTTGTAATAAGCGTATCGAGAATACCGGTAGCCGATTCAGTAGCGCCTTGAATATCACCGCCGACTAAATCAGACACAACTTCAAGAGCACCATTGACCGTGTCACGAGACGTTTCAAAAGTTAATGTGCCAAGGTCTGCAATTTCAGAAACTGGATGTTCTGCTTGTGGAAGGATACCGATAATTGTATCCGCAACTGTATCAATACCAGTGTTAATAATTTCGGTTTTTAGGCTTTCAACGCCTTGAAGAATATCGATGCCGCCTTGAACAACATCGATTACTGGAGAAATAGGAGATGTTCCACCACCAATAATGCCACCAGTAACGCCACCGATGATGTCAGTTACTACACCAAGAGGATTGTCACCGCCAATACCGCCAGTAACACCACCGATGATGTCAGTTACTACACCAAGAGGATTGTCACCGCCAATACCGCCAGTAACACCACCGATAATGTCAGTCACTACACCAAGCGGATTATCACCGCCAATACCACCAGTAACACCACCAATAATGTCAGTTACTACACCAAGCGGATTGTCACCGCCAATACCACCAGTAACGCCGCCGATAATGTCAGTTACTACGCCAAGAGGGTTATCACCGCCGATACCACCAGTAATACCAGCGATGATGTCAGTTACTACACCAAGCGGATTGTCACCGCCGATACCGCCAGTTACGCCGCCGATAGTACCTGTCACGCCACCAAGGATATCAGTAACAATCCCAGTCGCTGTTGAACCATTCTGAATAAGTGTTCCTAGAATACCGGTTGCATTTTCAGTAGCACCTTGAATATCGCCACCGACTAAATCAGAAACAACTTCAAGAGCACCATTGACCGTGTCACGAGATGTTTCGAAAGTTAATGTGCCAAGGTCTGCAATTTCAGAAACTGGATGCTCAGCTTGAGGTAATACACCAATAATAGTGTCGGCTACTGTATCAATACCCGTGTTAATAATTTCAGTTTTTAGGCTTTCAACGCCTTGAAGAATATCGATACCGCCTTGAACAACATCAATAACTGGAGAAATAGGAGATGTACCGCCACCAATAATGCCACCGGTTACGCCGCCGATAATATCAGTTACTACGCCAAGAGGGTTATCACCTCCAACACCACCAGTTACACCACCGATAATATCTGTAATCACTTCAAGTGGGTTGCCATCAACACCACCAGTTACACCACCAATAACATCAGTAACACTTCCAACCACACCAGTAACAATACCTGTAGCAGTTGTGCCATTTGTAATAAGCGTATCGAGAATACCGGTCGCTGATTCAGTAGCGCCTTGAATATCACCACCGACTAAATCAGAAACAACTTCAAGAGCACTATTGACTGTGTCACGAGAAGTTTCAAAAGTTAATGTGCCAAGGTCTGCAATTTCAGAAACTGGATGCTCAGCTTGAGGTAATACACCAATAACTGCATCAGCTACAGTTTCAATGCCTGTATTAATAATTTCAGTTTTTAAGCTTTCAACGCCTTGAAGAATATCAATGCCGCCTTGAACAACATCGATTACTGGAGAGATTGGAGAAGTTCCGCCGACAACACCACCCGTTACTCCGCCGATAATATCATTAACAACTTCAAGAGGGTTGCCTGTAACGCCACCCGTTACGCCGCCAATAATATTGGTTACAGTATCAATTGGGTTTGTAGACCCTACAGTACCTGTTACGGTACCAACTACATTAGAAACTAAGTCTGTGGTTGTATGTGAAACTGTATCGGTTACAGTTGAAATCACATTAGAAAGTAAGCCTGTTGTTGAAACATTAGCAATGTTGATATCAGAAACATTTACATTAACAGAGGAACCTGTGTTTACTACAGGGGTTATCGACACAATATTACCCAGGTCCTGAGTAACTTTTGATATTGAAGAGACGAGATTTTTCAGTAAGAACATGGTGGTCTATTTCCTGTGTATTTATGTATTTTTAAGTAAGTATTTATATATTGCGTTACGCAATTATTGAGATATGTATCGCAATAATTAAAAATTAGTATTGTGTAGATCTCAAAAAGTGTCAATGCATATTTCTACTCAAATAAATTGATACTTATAATATTTTGACAATTAGTTATTCTTTAGATTTAGACATAAAAATAATAATTTTTTTTATAATATATTCTTTGTAGATGAATACATTTTTTCTTTATTTTTTTATTATTTTTTATGAATATTAAAGCTAACTAATTTTATTTATGAAAAGACTTTTGCATAAGTAGAAATATTTTATTTATATAATCCTGACTAAAAAACTAGACTTTTGTTTCTGTCAATTTGGCCAAAATGCCCAAATTAGATACGAGAAATAGAGAACTTTAATTGAAAAAAAATATTTCAAATACATTTTATAGGCAATCATCTCGACTTTTTTGAAGCTAATCTACTTAAATATTTCATTATGGCTAAGAACTAGACGCTTGATGACAAAAAGATGAAAAATGTCTTTCTAAAATGAAAAAACTGCGTATAATGCCCTCCATCAAGTACGCGCTCATAGCTCAGCTGGATAGAGCACTTGGCTACGAACTAAGGGGTCGGGAGTTCGAATCTCTCTGAGCGCACCACTTGAAGAATTAACCGCTATATATAGCGGTTTTTTTGTGCCTGTTTTTTATAATTTTTTAATAAAGAAAGCTGGTACTTGTGATAACCAGCTTTAAAAAATCTAAATTCGAAGCTATTTATTAGCCGAATGTTTTGAAGCGGCTTTCATCATCAATAAAAGCTTTTTCGCCTGCTGCGCCTTCAATAGAACCAAAAACTAGCTGAGCTCTTAGTTTCCATTCTGCCGGGATATTAAATAAGGTATTAATTTTCTCATCAATAATTGGATTGTAGTGTTGCAATGAAGCACCAATATTTTGTTCAGCTAATACATTCCAAACTGCAAATTGAGCAATTGCTGTTGAATGTTCTGACCAGATCGGAAAATTATCAGCATAAAGCTCAAATTGCTCTTGTAAGCTTTTAATAACGCTCTGGTCTTCATAAAACAGAACTGTACCTGCGCCTGCTGCAAAGCTTTGAATTTTTTGTTCTGTTCCAGATACCGCTTCAGCTGGGATAATGGTTTTTAAAACTTCTAGAACTGTATTCCAGAATTTATGATGTGATTGTCCAAATAAGATCACAGCGCGAGATGATTGAGAGTTAAAAGCTGAAGGGCTGTGTCTTATTGCTTCTTGAATTAACTTTTCAATCTCATCATTTGATTGGCTTAAGTTATTGCCAATTGCATAAATAGAGCGGCGGTTTTTAATGAGTTCTATAAAAGAGGTTTCATTTGAAGGTTCTAGCTCTTGAGCAGCTTTCAAAGCCACATCTTCTTGAGCTGTTGTTTTTTGTTTGAAGCCAAATAGTTTTGCAAAGAAAGACATGACGAATTCCACGAAAAGAGACAATAGAAGCATTCTATAAATTTAAAAATATGAAATAAGCCTTATAAATATGAATCTACGTTCTATATATGAAACGCATAAGTAGCTTGTACTAATAAAAGCTTTACAGTTAAAGCAAAAATAAAAAATCACTTTTGATTCATTTTAAAGCGTAGATGAATATGCTCTAATAGTTTCGATTTATTCAATATTGATACATTGTGATGACCGAGCAAAAAAGCGCTTTATCTTTACGTTATTATTTAAATTTAGAAGAGTCTCAAGACGGATTTGGCTTGGTGACATTCGGAAAGAAGCAATTCACACGGTTTTTGACACCTGTTATTAGTATTGCAATTATTATTTGGGGCTTATATTTAGGCTTTTCAGGTGTTGGCCGCTACTATGTTGCTTTAGGCGTTTTCTTCTTGGTTATGCAAGGTCTAATGCGCTACTGGCTTTTACCTATGATGTTTAAACGTCAATTTGTACGTTATCAATTTGGTAAGAGCGAGCAAGGAATCGATTTATATCAAGATTATTTTGAGCTCTATGCTGCTGGGCGTAAACAAGCTGTACAGTATAGTGAAGTGCAGACTTTTGCTAAAGGCAAGCTGACTTATATGCTTGAGCTTAAAAATAAAACGGTCATCATTGTACCGAAACGTGCATTTGCTCAGGCTTCAGATCAAACTATATTTGAAAATACATTTAAGAAATAAGTTATTGGAATTATTAGCCGCAACAATAAAGGAAGCTTCATGAAAACACGTCCTTCAAAAATCGTTTGTGTGGGCAGAAGTTATGCTGATCATGTAAAAGAGCTGAACAATGCAATGCCAGGACGTCCGGTGTTATTTATCAAACCACCAAGTAGTTTGATTGGTTTAGATGAAGGCATTTCATGGAATCCTGCGTGGGGTAGTTGTCATTTCGAATGCGAATTTGTTTTACGCATTGATCAGCCACTAAAAGGAGAAACTGATCCGCAAAAAGTATTGCAGGCCATTGGTGCAGTGACTTTAGGATTGGATTTAACATTACGTGACTTACAAAATGAGTTAAAAGATAAAGGCCAACCCTGGGAAAGAGCAAAGGCTTTTGATGGTTCGTGTGTGCTTGCAGACTGGGTAGATGTGAGTGAAATCACGAACTGGGAAGAGACTAGATTTACTTTCCATATTAATGATGAATTACGTCAAGACGGTAATACCGCTTTGCTCATGTTTAATATTGCTTATCTTTTAGTAGATATTAATCAGGTGTTCTCACTTGAGCCAGGCGATGTCATTATGACGGGTACACCCGCAGGTGTAGGGCCATTAAATGCTGGCGATCAGCTAAAAATGACTTTGAAAGGGGCTACTCAAGATTTTGTTTGGGAAACTTTTGTTAAAGCATAATTTTATTTAAGTTATTAAACTTTAAACCCTATTATTAAACGGATAATAGGGTTTTTTATTATACTCAAAATTAATTTATTGATAGAGCTTTCGGAACTGGTCTGGGGTAAAACCCATCCAACGTTTAAACATATAAATAAATGCCGATGCGCTGGCATAGCCCAAATCAAAAGCGATACTTTCTATGGTTTTTCCTTGATTAAGCATGGTCATTGCTTTCATTACTTTTAATCGTTGCCTCCATTCATGTAAAGACATTCCCAGCTCTTTTTGACTGTAACGTGCTAACGTTCTTTCAGTCATATTTATTCGTTCAGCTAATTCTTGCAAGGTGCTGTTATCGGTAGGGCATTGATGTAAATCATTTAGAATTTTTGCTAAAGCTGGATGATCTGTTGTAGGTAAATAACTACCCACTAATTCAGCCTGTATGAGTTGATCTAATAAAACTTGGAGTAGGCGTATATATTCGACTTGGGTTTCATCTTGTGGGTTTTGCCTCAAGTGATCGAGTAAAGCAGGTACAAGTGGGGACGTTAATAGGATACCGGCTTTCTGCGGTAACTTTTGGCACAGACTTTCATGAACATATAAAGTTGCATGAGTCACTTCGTTGCGGTTAATACCACTGTGTTTGGTATAAGGAGGAAGCCAAATACCATAAGGTGGCGGGGTTAAATAATTAATTTGATCAATATTAACTTCGAGTACACCACTAAACGCATAAATAAACTCACCCCATGCATGCGCATGTTGAGGATAAACCGATTCTGCGGGTGCATTACGAACACGGAACCAAAGCAAATCAGGAATTGCGTTATGAGCCGGAATTTCCTGAAAATCCTGCACACGTTGAGCTGATTTTTTCATCTTTGAAAATTGCCTGAAATTACTTATGTCTTGTCTGTTTTTCACTATATCATCTAAATAAGACAGTTCTATAGTCAGATTTTTCGCTATAAATAAAGGTGCTAAATGGAAGAGCGCAAAAATCTGGATACCAGAGCTTCGGCTTTAATGGTGCTTTTATGTATGGTCTTAGGGCTGCAACAGGTGGTTCTGAAAATAGCAGCACCAGATATTTCGCCGATTATGCAAATTGCTTTACGTTCCGGCTTATCTGCTGTTCTAGTTTTACCTTTATTGTGGCGAGATCATTCGATTCATCTATTTTCTTATAGACAATGCAAAGCTGGCGCTCTTGTTGCTTTATTTTTTTCATTAGAATTTTATTTCGTCACCCAAGCCTTAAAGTTTACCTCTACCTCTCATACAGTAGTTTTACTGTATACCGCTCCAATTTTTGTTGCATTAGGGCTTCATTGGAAATTTCCTACTGAACGTCTGAATCGAGCGCAATGGGGTGGTATTGCTCTGGCTTTTATGGGGATCATTCTTACATTTTACCCAACAACCACAGCTACAAATGCGCCAGCTCTAGCACAAGTTTTGTTAGGCGATTTATATGCACTTATGGCTGGGCTTGCATGGGCACTCAGTACAATTATTGTTCGTTTATCTCCTTTAGCTCAAGCGCCGGCAACTCAAACATTGTTTTATCAACTATTTGGCTGTTTTGTTCTACTCTTATTAATTGCTTTTTTAACAAATCAAACAACAATTCATTTCACCACTTTAACGATCTTAAGCTTAAGCTTTCAAACTTTAATCGTATCTTTTGCAAGTTTACTATTATGGTTTTGGTTATTAAGAAATTATCTTGCATCACGATTAGGGGTATTTTCTTTTTTAACCCCGTTATTTGGTGTGTTATTTAGTATTTTATTATTAGAGGAAAAACTAGAAATTAAATTTATTTTTGGAAGTATTTTCGTGTTGTCAGGAATTGTCATCATGAGTCTAAAGCAGGGCAAAGCTAAAAGCAGCTAAGCCCTGACTTTAGTTGAATATTATTTCTCTTCAAAAATTGTTGAAAGTGGAATAGAGAGCTTTGCAGCTAAATAATCATTAGACTCTACTAAAGCTGGACCAATTTTTTCCATCCATTCGTCATCATCATGAACATTTGATACATCCTGACGTAAAGGTAATGGATAAGGCAGTGCAGTGAAGAAGCTCCAAAAGTCGACTTGAGATAAATTGCGGACCAAAACATATTCATCTTTATCGGTACGTTTAACCAGATTTTGCTCTTCTAGTAAGAGAACATAAGCAGGCCAACGACCAACTTCACCACGACCTAAAATTTCTAATGCTTCTTTATCACTTACGCTTTCACCAAGTTTTTGCTTTTTATAGAACAATTCCAAGATATCGAGCAGCATTAAAACCGGATGTCTTTTTTGCTCTTTGCCTGAATGAAAAGCGGTAAGAGCAAAACTTACCTCGACACCAAGCAATACAATATTCCAAGATAAGAAGACCCATAATAGGAAAATAGGTACTGCTGCAAACGCACCATATATGATTTCATAACTGGTGAAATTTGACATAACAAAGCTAAATAAATTTTTGAGTGTCTCAAATAATGCAGCACTTAAGCATGCAGCAATTGCTGCTGCATATAGGGGAACTGTGCGGTTGGGAATAGTCCAATATAAAATAAAAAAACCTAAAATTGTGAGAACAAAAGAAATAAGCCAGAGTAAAAAGGCGCCATCAAGTTGATAACCTGTGAAGTTATTGCTCAATAAATTCATGGAAGCAACAGTTGATGAAATAACAAATGCACTGCCTAAAATAATTGGACCAAGCGAAATAATGGTCCAGTAACGCATAAAGCCTACAATACCGCTACGGGTTTCTTTTACTCGCCATATTCGGTTAAAAACGGTTTCAATTGAAGTAAGCATTAAAACTGTTGTGACAAAGAGGAATAGCACACCAATTACAGTTAAATTACTGGACTTTTCGGTAAAAGCATTAAGAGCTTTATCAAAAGCAATCGTACTTTTAGGTAAAAAATTACTGTAGATTAAGTGCTGTAACTGTTGTCTGGCAGGTTCCAATGCCTTAATTGAAGAAATAATAACTAAAAATACCGTTAACATAGGTACAACGGCAAAAAGAGTCGTATAGGTGAGGGAGCCGGCTTGTTCACGGCAACGATCCGCTTCAAAACGCTTAATTACGAATAAAATAAATTGAAACCAGGTCTTGTTATAAAAAGGAAGCTTCTTCAAAAAACGTTCTAACATGCGTCATCTATCCCGATTTTTTTAATCATGATGTGGGTGATTGATATTCACCAGTGTATTCGGTTGAGAACACTATCGTTGATGTGGGTAAACTTTAACCTAAAGAATAAAAAAGTATTCTGAAAGTTCTGTATGTATCATCGTAACAAAAGGTAGTAAAAAGCTTTTACCGATATTTGTTACTGTGCCCTTAAAAATCAATCACCTCTAGAATTTCATAAAATTGGCTACGCCAAAAAAACAAAAAATACCGTATAGTGTTCTTTTTAACAAAATTCGTGAAACCGATGCAACCTTACATTCTTGTGCTTTATTACAGTAAATATGGTTCAACTAAAGAAATGGCGCACCTTATTGCGAATGGTGTTGAATCGGCAGGTATGAATGTAAAAATTCGCACAGTACCTAATATTGCAACAGTGGTAACAGAAGCTGAGCCAAGCATTCCTGAAGAAGGTGATATTTATTGTACTTTAGAGGAACTAGCCAATTGTGCAGGCTTAGCGCTAGGGTCTCCAACTCGCTTTGGTAATATGGCAAGCGAAATGAAATATTTTTGGGATCAGACTACAAGTCTTTGGTTAAATGGTGCTTTACATAATAAGCCAGCATGCGTTTTTACTTCTTCTGGTTCAATGCATGGTGGGCAAGAAAGTACGTTATTAACGATGTTACCTCCATTATTTCATCACGGTATGATGATTTTAGGATTACCAAACTCTATTCCGGCTTTGTCGAATACTAAAACAGGTGGGACTCCCTATGGCGCAAGCCACGTGAGTGGTCCAAGACATGATCAAAGTTTAAGCCAAGATGAAAAAATTTTATGTGAAGCACAAGGGAAGCGCTTAGGCGAAATCGTAAAAAAACTTCATTCTTAAATTTATGGCAATAAAAAAGAGCGGGTTTCCGCTCTTTTTTATTTAAACTATTTTATTCTTTTACAAAAGTTACTGTGCCATCAGCAAGTGATTGAACGCGCGCTAATGACTCAACGCGGTAACCTTTTTCAAGTAATAAATCACGGCCTGGTTGGAATGATTTTTCAATCACAATACCCACACCTACAACTTCTGCATTTGCTTGATGAATTAAGTCAATCAAACCAAGCGCAGCTTGACCATTTGCTAAGAAGTCATCAATTACTAAGGCTTTGTCGCTTGAGTTGATGTGCTTATTTGAAATGGCAATGGTACTTTCTGTCTGTTTAGTGAAACTAAACACTTTAGCGCGGTATAAATCGTCTTTTAAAGTAAGCGATTGATATTTGCGAGCAAAAATCACAGGTACACCAAGTTCTAAACCTGCCATGATTGCTGGCGCAATACCTGAAGCTTCAATGGTAATAATCTTGGTAATCCCTGCATCTTTAAAGCGAGCGGCAAATTCTTTACCAATCTGCTGCATGAGTACAGGGTCAATTTGGTGATTTAAGAAAGCGTCGACTTTCAACACTTGATCAGATAGAACGATACCTTCTGTTAAGATTTTCTGTTCTAGTGCGTGCACGGGAGAATCCTCTAGACGGATGCTTTTTAAAGCAAATGCGTATTTTAAAAAGCATCCGAAAAAATGCAAGCTTTAATTCGTTTTACCTGTATAACTTGTTAATAACAAACCATAAGATGTTTTGCCATCAATATGACTTACCTTGACTGGAAGGTAGTCTAATTTCGGTGCTAGCCAGAAAATTGTGCTGCGTTCAGGTTTCTTATGTTGTAAAACAACTTTTACGGTATCGAATGTGCCATAAGAAGTTTTAATTTTCTCGTTGCCTTGTTTAACAAAACGACGATTTTCAACTTCTTTTGCATCGGCTAGAGGGTAAGACGATTTAAGTGAACCATTTTTTAAATCTTCACGAATCTGTAATTCTGCATTTAGCTCATCAAGTACACCTGCCTGCCAAGCGAATGAGCGCGCTTTATCGTCTTTTTTCGTGCTAATAGTCTTATTGCCAGGATTAAAATTAATACTCATTGTGTTGTTATGAATCAAAATTTTACTGGTACGACTAAAGCTTTGTGAACCAATTTTACCATTTGCAAAACTAAATTTACTTGTTTCACTTGCAGAAGCGATTCCACCTGCTTTTGCTGTGAATTGATAAGTCCAGTTATTGCCTTGTTGACTCAATGCACGTGTCGCTGAACCCATACCTTTATTATTGTAGGTAAACTGATAATTTGCCTGAAATGGGCTCATGGCAAGTGCATGGCTAGAGAAACTTGCAATAAGCAAAGTTGTCGAAATACCAGTTGCGATGCTGAATGATTTCAGAAATTTTGTTGCCATAAGTAAATATCCTTGTACAGACTGATAGGTCAGTGCTATGCATCTATGACTTTTGCATATTATGCCTGTTGATCATGGAGAAAAAATCAGGATTTATGCTAAATATGTAATCTCTTTGTGTTTTTTAACAGTGAATTTCTTTAGTTCATACCGTTGTTATGCATCTTTTTGCTGTATTGGCGTAATTTCAGTGTCTTCAAGTTCATCCTCAGAGTCATCATCTTGATCACGGGAAAGTAAAGCAGCGAGATTAACATTACCAAAGACAACTAATTCTGCTTCACGTACTCGTGCATAGTTGATATGAACCTTGCCTAAAGTTTCAATAATACTGGCCTTTTTAGCAAACCAACGGTTAAGGTCTAAGAAGATCAGGTCATCTTTTTCTTGGGCTACATCAAATCGCTCCAGAATCATGCCTAATGGATCTTTTTTTAGAATTTTGTGATAGTAAAAAATAGCCGCTTTTACAGCAATTTTTTGCCAGAAATTTTTATATTTAGCTTCTACAATTTGCGTGTTACTAATTTGTTCAAACACAATAAGTTGTTGTTCTTTATTAAATTCCATCTGGATAAGTTTTAAGTCGACCGACAAAGTGGTCTCTAAACCTTTAACATGCATTGTGGCATAGAGTCTTAACCAGTCATGATAAAGATCTGCATGTAGATCATCTAAAAACTCGACATTATTAGTCACGTAGCGTTCTAAGGTCGCATTTAGAAAAGTTTGCGATAATGTAAAATCTCTTTCTTCCTCAATGAAGGCTTCAGCTTTTCGGTAGACTTTATGAAGACGTTTGACTAATGAGGAAAATAGCGTTTGCATAAAAGAACTTCCAGAAGATGATTTACTAAAGAATCCACACAATCTTTATTATGATAAAAAACAGGTTTTGATATTGCAGTGTAACAAATTTAATTGATACATTTTGACAAAATGAAAATGGATAAATATCAATATTTGAAGTGAATCACACTTTTATCCATATTTGAATATCAGTTTATGTTTTATTCGGTAATACCGTGGGGAAAAGGCATCCTATATGCTTTTAAGATTATGTTGAAAAAAAGAAGTCTATCCATAGAGCCTTTTTATTATTGGTGGCGAGACCGAGTCTTTATCGCTGCAATAATATTAGCAATCTTACTGCATATTTTTGTGTTGCTCATCCATTTTGCGATGCCTGCGCCGTCAGAACAATCGACTAAAGAAATTGCAATATCGATTCGTCCTACTGAAGATGTAATCAAGCATGCAGACTTTTTAGCTCAAGCCGATCAACAAGGTTCAGGAGCTTTTCGGGCAGCTCATCGGATGTCGAGTAACTCTCCAGCGCCTATGCCAAGTGATGCTTCAACAGGAGAAGCTCAACTAGAAACTTTAGAAAAAGTGCAGCAACAAAGAGAACTTAAATTTGAAGAAAAAGTACTCATGACTGTATTGAGTTGGCAGAAACAAGCAGAGGAGAGCCAAAGAAAAAAAGCACTTGAGCAATTACAAAGTCAGTTTCAGGCAAAGGCTGCCATGGTAGCGAGCCTTGAAGCTCAGTATTTACAACGTCAGCAAGATTTTAGTCGCCAACAAAAAATAAAAACAGTAGATGGTATTCAAGCCAAGAAAGATGCGTCGGCAGCTTATCTAGATAAATTTCGTGAAAAAGTAGAGCTTTATGGCAACCGTTATTATCCAGAAGAAGCGAAACAGCAACAGTTAAAAGGTGAAGTTCGCCTTATGGTAATTTTGAATGCTCAAGGGGGAATTCGTGCAATTCGTTTGCTTGAAAGCTCAGGTCATCCAGTTCTAGATGAAGCAGCAAAGGCATCGGTACGGCGTGGAGCGCCGTTTGGCCGTTTTGATGCAAATATGAAAGATATTTCAGAGCTTCGTATTATTCGTACATGGCGTTTTGATCCAGCTGAAGCTGAATTTGAAGTTCATTAATGAAAAAATGTGGATAACTTTTAGGATATCCACATTTTTAAAATGTATTAAGAAGCTGACTGCGTTCTTAATCGTGTGAGGGAATTTGATTATTCCTGATACGGGTTGGCAATATTGAGTTTAGCTAAGATTTCGATCTCTAAACCTTCCATTTCTTCAGCATCTTCATCACTTGTTTCATGGTCATAACCAAGTAAATGTAGGACCCCATGAACTAAAAGATGCGCAAAATGATTTTGTGCAGTTTTCTTTTGTTCCAAAGCCTCTTGTAATACCACTGGAATACAAATTACTAAATCACCCAACGGTAATGCGTCGAGCATTGGTAAAACTTCTTCTGGAATATCACTTGGAAACGATAGAACGTTAGTTGGCTTATCTTTCTCTCGATATTGCAAGTTAAGTTGATGGCTTTCTTCCAAATCAACACATGCGATACCAATTTCGCAATCTTCTTTATAGCCAACGTGGCGTAAAGTTGTCTCAATAATTTTTTTGAGTTGAGCTCGTTTGAGCTCTAACTCAGGGGATTGAAAGTCTTGTTGTAAACTTAAACTGATTTTCAAAATGAATCCTTAAGCATCCTGATGTTGCAAGTCTGCTGCTGTATCGTTTTCAGCAATTAATACTTCTTGGCGTGCTTTACGTTCGGCACGTGCTTCAGCATTAAGACGCTGTTGTTCACCATCCCAACCCTCATAAGCTTCAACAATTTTTTGAACAAGTTGATGGCGTACTACATCGCGGGAATGGAAACGGGTAATATGAATTTCTTTAATGTTCTCAAGTACGCGAAGGGCGTGTGCCAAACCAGATTGTTGGCCTCGAGGTAAATCTACTTGGGTAATGTCACCTGTAATCACTGCACGAGAGCCAAAACCTAAACGGGTCAAGAACATTTTCATTTGTTCTGGTGTAGTGTTTTGAGCTTCATCCAAAATCACAAATGAATGGTTAAGAGTACGACCACGCATATAAGCAAGTGGTGCAACTTCAATCACTTGACGTTCGATTAACTTGGCAACTTTTTCGAAGCCCAGCATTTCGTAAAGGGCATCGTAAAGAGGACGTAGATATGGGTCGATTTTCTGGGTTAAATCACCAGGTAAGAAACCGAGCTTTTCTCCTGCCTCTACCGCAGGGCGGACAAGTAAAATTCGCTGGATTTCATTACGTTCTAACATGTCCACTGCGGCAGCAACTGCTAAATAAGTTTTACCTGTACCAGCAGGGCCTACACCAAAAGAAATATCGCTTTGTAAAATACGTTGTACATAGCGTTTTTGATTGGCACCACGTGGATTAATGCGACCTTTTCGAGTCTGGAAATAGACATCCATGGGCGCATCATGCTCATCCATTTCTTCACCAACTAGTTCGAAGTTTCGTTCAGTTTGCGAAGATTGAATCAAGAGGTGTAACAGGTCAGCACTGATTTGTTGGGACGCCTCTGTTTCTTCGTAGAGTCGTTGCAATAACGCTTCGGCTCTCCCAACAGCATCTATCTCACCATCTATGTAAAAAACATCTCCACGATGAGTAATTTTGACATCTAAACGCTGTTCAATTTGCTTAAGGTGCCCATTATAGGCACCCAAGATGCTCTTTAAACGTTCCATTGAAATTTCAGGAAATGTTACGGTACGTCGAATCGCTGCAGTCAAGAGAAAACCTTTCAGTAGACTTTAGAATACCTCTACATTACGCCACGTCAGGCTCAAGATTCAAGAGTTCACCGTAAACTAAATTTAAAGTTTTAATTTCAGTAATCTCAATCTCTGCAAAACGACCAACCCACGATGCATCGCCTACAAAAGTCACTAAACGTGTATTGTCTGCTGTACCTACTAAAATATTAGGGTCTTGATCAGATACTTTTTCAATAAGTACACGTTCAATTTTGCCAAGCATTGCGTCAGTTTTTTCAATACTAGATTGCTTAATGACTTGTTGAACTTGTGCTAAACGTTCTTTTTTAACGTGTTCAGGGGTTGTATCTGGTAAGTCAGATGCTGGTGTACCCGGGCGTTTTGAGTAAACAAAGCTATAAGAATGATCAAAGTCTAAGTCTTTGATAAATTGCAATGTTTCTGCAAAATTTTCATCCGTTTCACCAGGGAAACCAATGATAAAATCGCTCGATAAATGCATATCAGGGCGTATTTTGCGTAACTTGGCAATCTTATCAATGTATACATCAATCGTGTGATTTCGCTTCATTGCTTTGAGTACATCGTTAGATCCACTTTGTACTGGCAAATGTAAGTGTGAAACCATTTGAGGTAAATCTTCATAACACTGAATAAGTTCATCAGAGAACTCAAGTGGATGCGAAGTTGTATAACGTAAACGGCCAATACCTGGAATTTCTGCAACGAGTCGTAACAATTCAGGGAAGGTACAAATGCCACCTTCGAATGTCTCACCACGATATCCATTCACATTTTGACCAAGTAAGCTGATTTCACGGACACCTTTTTCAGCAAGACCTGCGATTTCTGCAAGAACGTCATCAAGTGGACGTGAAACTTCTTCACCACGAGTGTATGGAACAACACAGAAAGAACAGTATTTAGAGCAACCTTCCATAATAGAAACGAATGCTTTAAAACCTTCTACGCGTGGTTCAGGTAAGAAGTCGAATTTTTCAATATCAGGGAATGAAATATCAACGAGCTTAATCTTTTCTTTTTTTGGCTTTTCCACTTGTGCGTGGTGTTGATCAAGCATTTGCGGTAAACGGTGTAAGGTTTGTGGACCAAAAATCATGTCGACATAAGGTGCACGTTTTTGAATATTGTCACCTTCTTGAGAAGCAACACATCCACCCACACCAATAACAAGATCAGGATTTTGTTCTTTTAATTTGCGCCAACGACCTAATTCACTAAATACTTTCTCTTGTGCTTTTTCACGAATAGAGCAAGTATTCATGAGCAGAATGTCTGCTTCATTAGGGTTATTCGTTAACACATAACCATGAGAATCCCCCAAAAGGTCTGCCATACGGTGACTGTCATACTCATTCATCTGACACCCTTGAGTTTCAATATATAGTTTCTTTATTGAAACATCAGTGGTGTGCGTTGGCTGGGTAACAGTGTTTTCTGAGGCAGCTTTGGCACCATTGGGAATGAAGGTTTGAACCGTCATGCAGGCTCCTAACAGATCGATCTAGTTAAATAATAAAATGACCCAAAACGGGTCAAACCAATCATTATAGCAGTATTTTGAGCAGAACAGATAACAATAAACTCCCATAAGCTACACATGATTTATGGAGACAAATGACATGAATTTTAATGATGTTGAATCAGATAGTTACATAACACAACAAAAGAAAGCATGAAGAATAATTAAACTATGCCTAAAGGTGGATAGTCAGGATTTAACGCATTTATGAGACCAGGTAAAAAGAGCTCATCAAACAAGAGTCGTGTGATGAAAAATAAATATGCACATCGTAGCTGGTTAGGAGCTGTGTGTTTACTTGGTTGTTCATTATCTTATGCTGCAGAAGAACAATTTAACGATGCACTAAATGCTGCCAATAGTGGTAATACTGCATTGTTAGATCAATATCAGCTTGCAATGCAAAATGATGTGTTGGGCTACTATCCTGAATATTGGAAATTAAACACGAATTTAGGCTTTCAATCTCCGACATCAATTGTAAGCTTCGCACAGCGCTATCCACAGTCTGCTATGGCAGAAAAGCTGGCCGCGGATTATGTCGAAGAAAAAGTTAAACAAGCTGACTTTGCGTCTGCACAACCAATCTTGCCTTATGTTTCGAATCCTGACCAAGCCGAAAATTGTGCTTTAGCGCAGGTGAGAGCTAAAAGTGGTGATGCATTAGTTTTTGCTGAATATAAAGATGTATGGTTAGCCACTGAATCGCAACCAGAATCATGTATTGGACTCGGCCGTATGATGCTGTCTAGTCCATTAATGAGTACGCAAGACAAGCAGCAGCGCCTGTGGGTACAGTTACGTGCAGGTTTATCTGGACAGGCGCTTGCTACAGCACAGACTTTGGGTTTGAATTTGTCTTTGGCTCAGCTCAATCAGATTCAGGCGAATCCACTGAATTACTTGTGGTCAGCACCAAAAACCAATGATGTAGATTACGCCTATTTGATTTTTGCACTAGGCCGTTTAGCAAATAATGATTTAGGAAATGCTTTTGCAAATGTACAGCGAGTAGCGCAAGGCACTCCAGAGAGCGTGCAAAAGTATCTCTATCGAACCGTAGCCTATATTGGTGGAACTACGGTAATGAAAAACAACTTTAACCGTGAAGTCCTTCAATATTTTGACGCAAGTTATGGCTATCCGTTAAGTCCTGAAGAAGCTGAAATTTATGCACGACAAGCTATTCGTTTTAGTGCATGGGAAAGCTTAATTCGTGCAATTGATAGTATGTCAGTTTCACAAAAACAAGAAGATCGCTGGCAATATTGGTTAGCGCGTGCGACAGAGCAACGTGGCGATAGTAATTCTAAAAACACGGCACAACGTATTTATAAAAAATTAGCTGAAAGTGGGGATGATTATCACAACCTTCTTGCAAAAGACCGTTTAGGCGTACGATATAATCATCAGCCGTATAATGATGAGCCAACTGCAAGTGATTTACGCCGTTTAGATCAAAATATTCACTTTAATCGTGCATTTACTTTAAGACGAATTAATGCCAATCCAACCTATACCAACCGAGAGTGGAACTGGGCTGTTCGTCAAGCATATCTTCAGCATGATGATGGATTACTATTAGCGGCGGCAAAACGTGCTCATGATATGGGATGGTATGACCGCGCGATTTATGCGGCAGATCGTACAACGAATAAACATAATGATACGTATCGTTATGTGACCCCGCATAAGACCAATGTCGTAAGCCATAGTTACAATGCTGGAATTGATCCTGCTTGGGCTTATGGTTTAATGCGTCAAGAAAGCCGGTTTGTTACCTCGGCACGCTCTCATGTAGGTGCTGGTGGACTTATGCAAATTATGCCGGATACGGCAAAGTTGATTGCTCGCCAGATGGGAGAAACATATAATCCGGCAGCGTTAAGTGAAATGAACACCAATATTCGTTATGGGACATTTTATTTATCGATGATTCAAGGGCAATTAAGTAATAACCCTGTTTTAGCAACGGCGGGTTATAATGCTGGGCCGAATCGGGCAAGACGTTGGCAACCTGATTATCAACCGATTGAGGCTGATCAATATACAGAAACCATTCCATTGCTTGAGACCAGAGATTATGTCAAGCATGTCATGACGAATGCGACGCATTATGGAGTGATATTAGGTCAAGGTGCTCAATCATTAATACAACGTATGAAAGTCATTCCAACGCGATCATCACCTTAGTTTTAGATGATGAATGATGGAACATTCTTTTAATTGGCATAACCAAGTTTTAATTAAATGAAATATAGAGACCTAGGACTTCAATCAATATCGCAACTTGCATGGTGGATCATCTGTGCAAGCGTTGGTTTGTTGAGTTCTGTTTTACATGCGGAACCTGTTAACGTGCAAGGTTATGTTATGCATGTACAGATGACGCCTGCTGTTTGTGCGCTAGATCCTTCTAAACAAAAGCAGCGTAAATGTCTTGAAGGATATTCGCTTACGATTACTGGTTTAATGCCTGAAACCACCAGAACTGACTGTTCAACACAAAGCTCAGCTACACTGTCACCACTGCAAGCTAAGGTGGTCGCTCGGGTGATGCCAGATAATAATGCTCGTGTGCAACTCTGGAGAAGTGTGGGTGGCTGTGTGCCTATGAATGCAAGTCAATATTTCCGTACGATTATTAACTTTGCTGAACGTTTAAAAATACCTGCTAATCTAACCAGCTCTACTAATGTGGAAATGCAACAATCTACATTACGTCAACAATTTACCAAGCTTAATCCGAGCTTACCTCAAAATGGTATTCGCTTCACTTGTCAGCTATCACGCTCTGATGTCGTACTAACAGAAGTTAAAGTTTGTTACACGGTAAATGGTCAATATAAGCAATGCTCAAATCACGTTGTCTCTAATTGCCCAAGCGAAATTACCATTAAAGGCAGTTATTAAGAGCAATAACCATTTCATAAAAAAATGCTGACCATACATTGAATCTATTTGTAAAGGTTAATTTGTATTTTCTATCAGACTTTTGGTGAAAATGAGTCGCTTTTACATGCATCTGCCACTTCTTTAGAGTACAATCTTTGCCGTTTATGATGATTTGGTTAAGTAGAATCGCTACTTAACCCGATTAAGGACACTCATTGGAGACAATTACATGAAGCAACCCGTTCGTGTTGCCGTGACTGGCGCTGCAGGTCAAATTGGTTACAGCTTATTATTCCGTATCGCAAGCGGTGAAATGCTAGGTAAAGATCAACCTGTTATTTTACAATTGCTTGAAGTTCCAGTTGAAAAAGCACAACAAGCGCTTAAAGGCGTAATGATGGAACTTGATGACTGTGCTTTCCCTTTATTGGCTGGCATGATCGGGACTGATGATCCTAAAGTTGCATTTAAAGATGCTGACTATGCGTTATTGGTAGGTTCTCGTCCACGTGGTCCTGGTATGGAACGTGCTGACTTGTTAAAAGTTAACGGCGAAATCTTCATTGGCCAAGGTCAAGCATTAAACGAAGTTGCTAGCCGTGACGTTAAAGTATTAGTTGTAGGTAACCCTGCAAACACGAATGCTTACATCGCGATGAAATCTGCTCCAGATCTTCCAGCGAAAAACTTCACAGCAATGTTGCGTCTTGACCACAACCGTGCGTTGACTCAAGTTGCTCAAAAAGCTGGTGTTGCTGTAGCTGACATCGAAAAATTAACAGTTTGGGGTAACCACTCTCCAACTATGTATGCTGACTACCGTTTTGCAACTGCAAATGGTGAAAGCTTAAAAGACAAGATCAACGATCCAGCTTGGAACAAAGACGTATTCCTTCCAACTGTTGGTAAACGTGGTGCTGCGATTATCGAAGCGCGTGGTTTGTCTTCTGCTGCTTCTGCTGCTAACGCTGCAATCGACCATATGCGTGATTGGGCACTTGGTACAAACGGCAAATGGGTAACTATGGGCGTTCCTTCTGACGGTTCTTATGGTATTCCTGAAGGCGTTATGTTCGGTTTCCCTGTAACAACTGAAAACGGTGAATACAAAATCGTTCAAGGTTTAGAAATCGATGAATTCAGCCGTGAGCGTATCAACTTCACTCTAAACGAGCTTGAAGAAGAACGTGCAGCAATTGCTGACATGGTAAAATAATTCATCAGTTTGATGAGTTGGAAAGCACTCTCTTGTAGGGTGCTTTTTTATATGTGAAATTTAATAAGAACACACAAAAAACAACAAGAAAATATAGGCATAGATATGCAACTCACATCTATTGTTGTTAGATTATTGAAAAGAAGCCATGGGAGAATAACAATGTTTGAACAACAACCGACATTACAACTTTTATTTGAGCAATTGGGTTTAGATTCTGATGATGCAAGTATTGAAAATTTTATCAGAACGCATCAATTGCCGGCTGAACAGAAGTTACATGAGGCCTCTTTCTGGTCCCAAGGCCAAAGTGATTTTTTAAAAAGTCATTGGGAAAAAGATGATGAGTGGATTGTAGTTATTGATGAGCTGAATGAGCAATTACATGAAGATAGTGTGAAAAAATAACAAATGAAAAAGGCCTGTTATAGTTAACAGGCCTTTTTCATTCATAAGTTAGTGAGTTCTTAACTTAATTAAATTTTTATACCATGGTTCATGACGTACCGGATTGAATATAGGATGTTCATGAAGCAACTCAAGATCACATTGAGCGGTTGATAAATATTTTGTGAGCCAATGACGAGTTAGTGCAGACTCTTGCTGTGCTGCTGACGCATAAGCCAAGAAGAAATATATATCGCCATGTTGATGATGAGCTAGAGGTTTCAAAATTTGCTGAGCAATCAGCGCAAAGCGTTTTTCCTTATTTAACTCAAAATAAAGCATATAAGCTTTAGCTAAATGCAGCGATAGGTTTAAATACAAACTCATTGGCATTTCTTCATATTCCATACGAGCTTGTTCCAGCAAAACAATGGCTTCTTGCAAGAAGTGAATTTGTTCTTGGCGAACACGGCTTAACGTAACGAGCTGCATACGTAATTCTGCACGCTCCAAAGCAAGCTCGGGCGTATTCTCAGTTAAATAGAGTTGGTCTGTTTCACCAATTCTGGACACAATCGCTTTTGTTTCAATAGACATACGCCTTCGCCTTTTTAATCAATATCTTTTATATCGGGTCCGTTTAAGAAATTTAAAGAGCTTTCTTTTAAACCCAAATTGAGTTTCCGCTACGAAGCCAAGCAGTAATAGAGAGGCGCTGCTGTTTAGAAACTAAAACCTCATGAAGCAAATTGCTCTGGAATATAACTAAGCGATTAGGCTCTGGTGTAATAATGTGCCAAATATCATTTTTATCTTGTAAGCGTAATTGGCCACCCCAGTCATCTTGCCATTCAGGGTGTAAATAATAAACGGTAGACATAATACGATCATTTTTTTGCTGAGGGTTATCTCGATGTAATGCGTAGAATTCACCCGGGTTATAACAGGCAAAATGTGCTTCTACTTCTTTAATCCCTAAAAAGAAAGCTTGATTTAGATGCTGGCAAAATGAAGATAATGTTTCTACATGCTGCTCAGCAACAGGAAGAGATTCGTTAATCCATAAAATATGATCGCTTCGGATCGTACTCACCACACCATTTTGAATACCCGCTTCTCGAAACTCATCAAAGTGGTGGCTACACTCTTTGGCAACTTGAGTATGATATTCAGCAGAATAAGCGTGGTTCACAATTGCGAAACCATGGGCGTTTAAGTCATCTAAAATCTGGTCCAGATTCCAGCAGTCAGGAAGCGGTTGAGAGTGCATATAACCTCATATCGATCGTAAGAAAATCAAGCAGCCTTATTTTAGATGATCACAACCTTACGAAAGAATATTTTTTTCATGTTAAACTAATCGTTGAATTGAGGAATTAAAGTCAACATGAATTACCGTCACCATTTCCATGCGGGCAACTTTGCAGATGTTATGAAGCATGTGCTTTTGCTACAGCTTCTCAACCGTTTAAATGCTAAAGATAAACCTTATCGTTATATCGATACGCATGGAGGTGCAGGAAAATATGATCTATCTCAGGCACCTGCACAAAAGTCAGGAGAATTCCTAACAGGTATTCATCGTCTTGTACAGCTTTCTGACATGGAAAAGCGCCAAGCTCCTGAAGCCATCCAGCAATACCTAAAACTTGTAGAAGAATTACGTGCTCAAGAAGGTAAGGGAAGTTATCCGGGCTCTCCGTGGTTTGCTTTACAAGGTATGCGTGAAATTGATAAGGCTACAATATTTGAAATGCAGCGTGATGTATTTCAGCAATTACGCCATAACATTCATGATAAACGTGCAGGTTTGCATGAGCGTGATGCATATGAAGGCTTGCTTGCCGTAATTCCACCAAAGGAAAAGCGCGGTTTAGTGATGATTGATCCGCCTTACGAATTAGAGCGTAAGGATTTCCCGCAATTGGTTGAACTTTTACAAAGCGCTTATAAAAAATGGCCAACAGGTGTCTTCGCGGTTTGGTATCCAATTAAAGATCGCGCAATGATTGAACGTTTTGAAAAGAAAATGTTTAAAACTGGAATTCGCCGTCAATTAATCTGTGAAATTTGTGTTTGGCCAGATGACACACCTGTAGGTTTGAATGGTTGTGGATTATTAGTAATTAACCCACCTTGGCAGTTCTCCGAACAAGCAGATCAAGCCCTACAATGGTTATTCCCTCACTTACGTATGCAAGAAACAGGTGGTCATGCCGCTGTACGCTGGTTAGTGGGTGAGTAATAATTAATCTAAATCAATGCACATGTTTGGAATAGAAAATAATGACAAATGCGCCTAAACCAGAGCAAGATTTAACTCATAATGAACATTCTTTTGATGGGATTACGTTCGAAGTGGTTGAAGAAGAAGATAATCCGGAAGGACAAAAAGTGAAGCGCAGAGGTATTTACCTTTGGCCTAACTTAATCACGACAGCCGCTTTGTTGTCTGGTTTCTATTCCATTATTGCAAGTATGAATGGCGAATTTGCTCAAGCGATTTATGCGATTTTTCTTGCAGCATTATTTGATGGGTTAGATGGACGCGTTGCCAGAGCTATTGGTGCCCAAAGTGCTTTTGGTGAGCAATATGACTCTTTATCAGATTTGTTGGCATTTGGTGTAGCGCCAGCAATGCTAATGTATAGCTGGAGTCTACATGACTTAGGCCGTATCGGTTTGGCATGCTGTTTTGTTTATACCGCTTGTGCCGCGTTCCGTTTAGCCCGATTTAATGTCCAGATCGGAGTGGTTGATAAGCGCTATTTTATTGGTATTGCTAGCCCACTCGCCGCGATTATCATTATTTCACTCGTATGGGTAGCTCGTGATTATCCATTCATTTTTGATTTACGCGATATTGCTATTCAAACCATTAACGCGGTCATCATGGTGGTTGTAGGACTACTTATGATTTCTAATATTAAATATTATTCATTTAAGCAAATGGATCGTAAGCGTGTTCCTTTTGTAGTTATGTTGCCAGTAGTACTGATTTTTGCAGCAATCACTTATAATATTCCAATGGGTATTTTGATTGTATCAATCATCTATGCTCTATCAGGTTTTGTTACCACACTTTTAGCTAAAAAAAATAACGAGACCATCAAAACATAAAATTAGATGAGGTTCGGTATGCCTAAGTTGATAAGTGAAAAAAATCAATTACAGCAACTGAGCCTCAACTCAAATGGGGGAGTTGTCTATCAGCCCGCCAGAGGTTTTTTTAAAGTTGTCTATCAAGGTTTAATTCTTCCTAACCTGCCTGCACCACTTCGTTACTTTAATTACATTAGTCTGATCGGACAGCCTAGAATCCCTCTTTGCTATAACGCAAATGGTATTGTGACTTCTGCAGTTGATACAGCAACTGTACTGGTTAGCAATAGCTTACATAGTGTAGGGCACTTAAAAACTTATTCCATTCGACGCCAATGTCAGCTTAATCCTAGTCGGTATCAATTCGATAAAACTGATCTTATTGAGTGGCAAATCCCAAGAGTTCAGCTTAGACGAATCGATTCTGAAATGAGTTGTGATTTAATCGTCCAAACTCCTTCCGATATTTTGAATTCATCAGCATTGCAGTGGGGAATATCTGACTACTGGTCTATTTTGTGCCACTGTGAAGGTGAGATTTTATATAAAGGACAGAAATATGAGGTCAATGGATTAGGCCGATTTAAACATGCTCGGGCCTTACATTTACCTTTTTTATCTTTATGTTTTTATACCTGCCAAATTATTAATTTGAATGAAACAACTCAAGTTACACTTTCTCAAATAAGAAATCAGTGGAATATCATTCTATTTTCACGTTTAGATATTCAAGAACTAGGAAAGCAGCCCGTCACGTTTACCGAAGATGTTAATTTCCACATCCACCGGGTTTATCCAAAAGTTGAAACACCGCATGGGCGAGAAATGTATTTACCACGAGAGTTTTCTTGGCAATGTAAAAAAAATGGAAAAGTTATTTTTGAACTCTATGGTGAAAGTCGTGGTGATTACAAATTTGGGTTAGCTGCTGGATACATAGGAAGTTTTCGTTATCAATTAAGTTGGAATGATCAATGTCTTCAAGGAGAAGGTGGATATTGTGAATACATTGATTGTCGACCTTTAAGATGGCAAGAAAAGAATCAAAACGAAAAAATGCTCGATAAATTGCTGCTTTTACAACCGTGTTTATATAAAAAATGAATATTTTTATCATTTTTGGGTAAAAAACGACCGCTTGATATGAATTGCTAGAAAAAGGGGTTGCAAAGGGAATGAGATGGTCTATAATGCACATCCATCGGCGGTGATGCAGATAGAAACTTGTTGAAAAACAGTTACTTGTGATTAGATTGGTTGCTTTAAGTGATGAATTTGATGATGAGATGGTTTAGAGAATAAGTTTTAAAAATATCGAAATTACCTGTTGACTTTTAAGAGATTAAGAGTAATATAGCCGACCTAGCTTGCTGGTGACG